>CALGEM010000335.1 GCA_937881505.1 uncultured euryarchaeote | reverse complement strand
GGGAAAGACATGCATTTTGGTCAAGGACATCCCTGGCTTTGCCACGAGTCGCCTCGGTGTCATCCTCGGCAACGAAGCCATCCGCATGCTCGCTGACGGTGTCGCCAGCGCCAAGGACATCGATACAGCCATGGTGCTTGGCTACAAGCACCCGATGGGCCCCTTGGCCCTGACCGACCTTGTTGGACTTGATGTCCGTCGAGACATCTTGCTGAATCTCCAACGTTCGTTCAACGACGACTCCTATGCACCCCATCCATTGCTGGAACACCTTGTGGCTCAAGGTCGACTCGGCAAAAAAACAGGAAAGGGGATTTACGACTGGTCGAGCGGGCAGGCAGAAGAAACCGACCTCAGTGGGTTTTGAGACAAGTATCAAGTACACGTTGAGCAAAGTACGACCATGAGTGAACCCAACATGACGCCATGGGGTACCATCGCTGACGCCGCCGACTGCGAACCCGAATCTCCCGCAGCATCATCGGCCTCTGAAGCGGATATCTCGGGCCCGACCCCGACCATGATGCAACAAATCACACCAGAAATGGTCGCTGCTGGCTACCAACCCGGCATGGCGAGTCAAAGCGTTGTGGTGAGTGGGAAAAAGGGACCGAAGGTACCCCTGATCGTCGCTGCTGTTTTCTTGGTGATTGGCGTTCTCGGCTTCGTGATTGGCGGTGTTGCAGGCGGCGCCCTCGAAGAAACGCTCGAGGGTATTGAAACTGGACCCTACACTTCCGACCATGTTCCTGAGGAGGCACTCGTCCATACCGACGATGATAATGCGGGCGAAATGGGGTGGTACCTGCTGATTTCCGGCGACCCGAAGGTCGACGAGAACAGCAACGGCGTACCTGACGCGTGCGATGCATTGGGCACGGTGAGCATCACCGACGCTGACGGCGACGACATCAGTGAGCGTGTGGCCACCATCGACTGCGCAAAGCGTTGGGATTATTACGACATTGAAGACCATGTGGTGGTCGGCGTCATCTGCAGCACCATCAACGACCAAGAGGATGGAAGTGCACTGAACGAATGTGAAATTGGCGAGGAAATCTTCGTCTCCAACAGCAACAATATTTCGATGAAAGTCGTGGATCAGGACGCCATGTTCATTCCCATTCTGGGAGAAATCGTGGGTCAAGGTGCTGTCATGGGCACCTCCTTCTTCGCGGGCTGCTGTTCAATTTGTGGCGGGCTCATCGCACTCGTTGTGGGTCTCATGCGACTTGGCGGTGGCAAGCAGGAACAGATACAGTTCCAAATCCAATGATTCAATCAAAGGATGGTTGTCGCTTTTCGAGGAAAGCGGCCACGCCTTCTTTGAACGCCTCGGTCGTACCGGCGGCTTCGATGAGGGTGCGCTCGTGGTCCAAATGGGTGGAGAAATCATTGTCCGTTTGAACGTGCAAAAGGTGCTTGGTCGCTTCTTTGGTATGAGGCCCCCACGAAGACCAAACGGTGGCCAAGCCGATGGCGGTCTCCATCAACGAATCGGCATCAACCAGCACATCGATGGCCCCGTACTCATGGGCTTCACGGCCCGACCAGACTTCGTTTTGCATGAAGAAGCGGCGAGCACGCTGTTCGCCCACAAGACGAGGAAGAAGCCAGGTCGTTCCACCGTCCGGCGAAAGACCCATCCCAGCATAGGACGCAGCCATGCGGGCATCGTTGGTACCGACCCGAGCATCGCAAGCCAAGGCAAGCCCGAGCCCTCCGCCAGCAGAGACGCCGTTGAGGGCAGCCACCACAATCGTGGAGGAGGTGCGCATGCGTTGGAGCAGTGGATGAAGCACGCCCGTGAGGTTACGAATTAACTCGGGGGCGGTGTTGGACTCAATTGAATCTTGAAAGGCGTTGATATCAGCACCGGCTGAGAAAAAGCGCCCGTCGCCCGTCAGCACAATGGCCTTGGTCTGTGCATCTTTGAGGCCGTCGTCAATGGCTTTTGCAATCGTTGGCAAGAACGCCATGGAAAAGGACTGTGTTGAGGCTTGACCGGCCATTTTGATGAGGCGTACGTGGTCGCGCTGTTCGATGTCAACCGCCATCTTGCCACCTCACAACTTCACGTTGACGTTCTTGACTTTCGTGTAGAAGCGGAGCGCATCTTGGCTCTGCTCCACACCGATTCCAGAGTGCTTCCAACCGGTGAAGGCCGTTTGTGGGAAGGTGATGGGGTACTCGTTGATGGAGACCATACCGCACTCCAAATCCCGTGCCATCTTGTGAGCACGGCTCAAGTCGTTGGTCCACACGCCGTTCAACAGACCAAAGGGCGTGTCGTTGGCGAGTTCCAGAGCTTCTTCATCCGAAGAAAACGTCGTGACGGCCAGCACAGGACCGAACAACTCGTCTTGGAACAAGAGGTGAGAACGATCGACACCGGTGACCACCGTGGCTTCCATGAAAGCGCCGTCCCTGTCCAGGGCTTTTCCACCGAGGACCAATTGGCCACCTTCAGCAAGACCAGTTTCCAATTTCTCAAGCACTTCAGCTCGGTGGCGTTCGTGAACCAAACTGCCCATGCGCACACCCTCTTCCATGCCCGGGCCAACGGGCCACTTGGCCACCTCGGCGCACACCGCCTCAACGAGGTCGTCGTGAACATCCTCGTGCACCAGGAGACGGGAGCCAGCCCAACACATCTGACCGGCGTTCATGAAGATACCAAAGCAGATGGCCTTCGCAGCATAACGGAGATTGGCATCGGGGAAGACGATGTTTGCACCCTTTCCACCGAGTTCGAGCGTGACGGGCGTCAACTGCTCGCTGGCCTTGGCCATCACGGTCTTTCCGGTTGGCACACCGCCCGTCAACACAACACCGTCAACACCAGCGTGGCCGGCCAAGGCGTCCCCGGCGAGAGCACCGGAACCGGTCAAGACCTGCAGGACGCCGGAAGGGAGGCCCGTTTCAGCCTCGTCGATGGCTTTACTCCAGGCAATCAGGGAAAGCGGGGTCCACGAAGCAGGTTTGGCGATGACCGTGCACCCGGCTGCGAGGGCGGGAGCAATGGAGCGCAGAGCCAGTTGTAGCGGGAAGTTCCAGGGAACGATGTGAGCGGTGACACCCAGTGGTTGGCGAAGGGTGTAGTTCAATCGAGGACCGGGGACGGGAATCGTGCTGCCTTCGATTTTATCGGCCAGGCCGGCGAAATATTCCAGCGTCCAGGCACCGTAGCGGATTTCAGAAAGTGCTTCTCGGAAGGTCTTGCCGTTGTTCGAGGATTCAATGACGGCCAACTCCTTGGCCTTGGCGTAGGTTACGGCTGCCATTTTGTTGAGGATACGTCCGCGCTGAGCGGGGTCCATCGCTTTCCAGTCAGCGTTATTCAAGGCTTCACGAGAGGCCTCCACGCACCGGTTGACATCGCCAACGGTCGCCTTGGGCACCGTCGCCATCACCGCACCCGTTGCGGGATTGAGCACATCGCTGGTTTCTCCGTTCTCTGCAGCGCACCATTCTCCGGCAATCCACATCTGTTCTTCGGCCATGAAACTTCCAAGCCAAGACGCTTCAAAGGGGCATCGGTGGAAGCCTCCGCCTTCAAACCCCGACCCAACAAGCCACGGGCGACAGAACCCTCATGTGCCCAAGCCCTCCAGTGCTCATCATGACCACGAGGGTGGGGATGGCGCAGCGCACCGCCCAAACCCTCTCAACGCGTCCACCACGTCTGCTCATCATCGCCGGTGCAACCGGCGTGGGCAAATCCACCGCAGCCGTGGGTGTTGCTCAACGAGCAGGCTTCACCCGCGTGATGTCAACCGATGCCATTCGCGAAATCATGCGAGCCACCGACGCTGAGCACGAACACGAGGCCCTCCATCGCTCTTCGTTTTCAAAAGGAAGCAGCGGCGAGCCGGTTCTTGACTGGAACGAAACCTGCCTTGCGGTTGAGGCCGGCGTATCGGCGACCCTCGAGCGAGCACGACGAGAGGGTATTGACCTGTTGTTGGAGGGCGTGCACATCGTTCCCAGTGCCCGGCTGCTCAAGGCATGGGAGGACGCAGGGGGTGTGGCGCTCGGCGTGGTCATGGTCGTCGATGAGGAGCGTTCCCACCAAGCGATGCTCAAATCCCGAGATGCCCATTCCTACCGAAGGTCGGACCGCTACCTCGCCAATTTTGGCCGTATTCGCGCCATCCAAGACGGGTTGATTGAGCGTGCAAAAATCGCCAATTGGCCGATGGTCGACCCGACGCGTGTTGACAACGACGTGGAGCGAATCTTCACGTTGCTCAACCGAGCCATTGACCAGTATCACGAAGACTGAACATCCAGCGTGAAATTCACGTCGTAGTTGAGCATCGCTTCACCATCAGAGACGCCGAGTTCTGCAGTGACGGCGATGGTGCTGGCATCAACCTCAGTCAGCACCATGTTGGTCAATTTGATCTCCACGCCCCGAAGTTCACCGTGATGGAGAAGGTCGTCGTGAACGGTCTCAAAGCCCAATTCTGCCGCTTCCATGGGTTCCAACCCACCGTCCACCCACAGGTCCATGCGTGCTTGCGTGAGCGGCTGAATGGATTCCAACACCTGATTGGTGGTGTCGATGACATCGTCTGAAGCCGCTTCGTGCGGCAGGGTCAGGCCAGCGACCTTCACGCCAAAAATGGCCATGGACAACAGCGACATGAGCAACACCACGCCGGTGGCCAAGAGCATCTGTCCCGCTTGGGATTCACGCAGATCGGTGCTCTGCATCAAGCACCACCTCCACGAGCCCACACGTCAAGGGTCACGGTCCATACATAGGGCCCGATGACGACGAGATGATGAACAGCAACCGTGCCGCTGGAAGGTGAGCCCACCGTACCGTGAGGGGTGGCCACCGAACTGTCCTTCGCAAGCCAGCAGTTGGCTTCCTTCCCCGGTGGAACGGCGGATTGGAGGAGTTCACACGCTGCCTCCCGGTCGTCGTTGGCAAGCAATTCCTCAAGTCGGTTCTCACCTTCAATCTCAGCCTCAAGGCCGAGCCCGTAGCGTATGGCATCATCGCCGGCCATCTCCAAGGATGAATCGAGCGCAACGGAAGGTGAATCGGGGACGTGAACACGAATGAGGAATGTGGCCGACATGAAGAACAGCCAGAACAGCGTCAGCATCTCCAAAATATGGATTTGCGCCTCTTCGTCATGACGCATGGCATCAACCTCCGAAGTAGAGCGGTGACGGAACGAACGTGCCCGATGACGGGTTGAGGCCGGGTACTTCGGTGATGCCAATCAATTCCGGTGAAAAGGCAACGAGATTGAAGATGACCAGGGCAACAACGATCATCATGCCCGAGTGCTTGAACCCGGTGGAGAAACGACCCGTCGCCATCAAGCCAGCCATCGAACCATTACCCAGCGCTTGCATGGTCACGCCGTAGTAGAAGATGGTCAAGAAAAACAGCGGGTCGATATTACGAATGGTCATGTTTCCAATGGTCTGACCACCGCTGTCACCGCCGTCCTCGCCACCGGAGTTGGAACCGGCAATGGCGGGAATAAACACCTTGGCCAAAACGACGATCACGCCAAGGAAAACGAAGTACGACGTCCAAATAACCGCAATGTACGAGCCGATGGCTCGTTTACGTTCACCCTCAAGGAACTTCAATTCACGAGAGTCGTTGGCGGCCGTGACCAGAATGTCTGAAATTTTTCCACCCGCCCGGTCGGCTTCGGCGATGAGCGTAATCGCACGCCGAACAAGCGGTGTCCCCACCCGCTCTGCGAACTGACGAATGACATCGGAAAACTTGACGCCCCAACTGAGCTGGTCGGACATCTTCTTGACTTCGTCATTCAGCGCGCCATATTCGGATGTCGCCAGCGTTTGAACCGCCACCGTCATGGAAAGACCACCCTTCCAGTACTCGGCCAAATCTCGGAGGAAATCCGGGAATTTTTCTTCGACTTCGTTCTTGGCGTCCTCGACTTTTTCCCAATAGTAGGAGGCCGGGTAGATGAAGAAAAAGAACGTCAAACCAAAGAAATTGAGGAAAATGGTGGGGTGAACCTTGAGCGGGCCAGCTTCAACGGCTGGTCCGAGCCAGAGGGATTTGTTGTTCATGTTCGTGGGAATGCCGTCCTGATAGTGGACGGTCATGTCAAAGGTGACCGTTTGCAGGAACTGTCCTTCTTGCGAGGTCATGAAGACCAATTCATACCGCGTGTCGGGCGGAATGCTGGTCATGAACAGTTGCTGTTCGCCGGTGTTGGTCGTGTCGTTTTCGTATTCGAGAATGTCACCGCCCGAAGTTCGAATCGCCACGGTGTACTCGTAGGAGCCCGAGGCTTCAACGGGGTAATTGAGCCACAACGGTTGCAACACGGCCGTCCCTCCGGTCGCTGATTCGGGAACACCAGGGACGTCGAAGTTCTTTCCGCGTTTGGTCACCATGGTCCACTCTTCGTCCTCCCACGTGATGCGGTCGGGCTGATCTTGGAGGATGGAACAGGTTTGGTTCGCCGTGTAGGTCGGCTTTTGGTTGGTCTGGAAATATTCACCCGTTGGATTTCCAAGTTCATCCTGTGCGGTCGCACCGCAGTAGAGATTGGTGAACATCGGCTCGCCGTTGGCGGTGGGCACGAACCCTGAATTGGCAATCCAAAACAAGCCGCTGCCAAGGCCAAGAATGATGGAAAAGAAGAGAATGACGTACAACCTTGTCAAGGTCGTGTCGTCTTTGGGCAAGTCCAAATTGACGACGATTTTCTCCTTCTTTCGTGCCAACCTTTCTCCCCCCTCTACATCTCTTGCTCCTTGCTGCTGGTCCACACGAGGATGGCGTAGGCGATGTGAATCATCGGAATGAATCCGAGCACAATGCCGTAGAGCATGCCTTCACTCATTTGAGCACCCGAACCCGAAACCCAGAACATGATGACGAGCATGACGATCAAAAACAGCGGCATGGCGACGGCGACCACAATGTAGGACTCGGCTAGGAGGGCAATGGATTCGAGGAATTGCCCGAGTCTGGTTCGGTTTTCACGCATGTAGTGCTCTGCACGGTTGAGGAAGAACAGCTTGAGTTGACCACCTGCGGTCAAGGTGCCGACCATGCCTTGGAAAAATTCCGTCAACCAAACCGAAGCAGCACGGTCAACGCTCATCTTCATCGCCGTGATAAGGTCGTAGCCCAGCAACGTGATGTCGCGATAAATCATGGCTGCATCATCAGCAACATCGCCGTAGATGTCCTTGTTCATGGCAAGGGAGCGGAAAATCTTGGCCGGTGTAGCGTTGGCTGCTGACATGGCGGCGGTGTAGGACGCGGCGTAGGGCAGGTACTTCTCAATCATGTCAGCACGGCGAGTGGCTTCTCGCTTTGCGCCGCCCTTGTTGTATTTGTAGGCCGCGTAGGGGATGATGAGACCGCCCAAAGCGACGATGATGACCTTCAGGGCAGCAGGGAAGACTTGCAGTGCATATTCGGGACAACCATTGCCTGGCTGTGTGGGGTCAACGAGGTCGGGGTTCCAATACTCCCACTCGAAGCAAGGATTGAGCGTGGCGGAATCTTGGATGCTTTCGTAAAAGGCGATGACACCGATATCGGGAATGAAAAAGACCGCCACAAAGGCCCACGACATCAGGGTGATGGCAATGGAAGTGACGATGACGGTGGACAAGTACACCTCGGGCATCATGCCCATGGAACCCTTGACGAGGTTCGCTGACAATTCCTTGTCGTTGCGAGCACGCTTCTTGACAAACGGCCCGAGCAGCCGATTGCAGATGCGTTGCCATGCCGTCAGGTCCATTGTATCACCGTGATAGAATTCGCCGCCTCACTTCAACCCGTCCACACGAGCGAGAATTTCGTTTGGACGGACGTAATACTCGGTGACGATTTGGGACACTTGGTCAGCCTTGCGGATATCGTTCAACACCATCCACTCAAGGATGCGCTTTCGGGTACGAAGTTCACGTCGCATCTCCTCTTGGCTGTAGTTGATTTTGACCATGATCTTCTCCAAAACATAGGACTTTCCGCTGAAGATGAAATCGTCGTTGGTGACGTCCCATCGGAACACTTCGTTGGTG
>CALGEM010000334.1 GCA_937881505.1 uncultured euryarchaeote | reverse complement strand
TAGGAACCGAGGGACGCCACGCCTTCTTGGATACGTGCTCCACCTGAATCGTTCATGCCGATGACAGGACGGCCGGTCTTGAGAGCCATGTCAAGGACCTTGCAAATTTTGAGCCCGTGCATTTCGCCCAGCGAACCCCCGTAAACGGTGAAGTCTTGAGCAAACGCAAACACCTCGCGTCCGTTGATGGTCCCGTGGCCGGTGACCACGCCGTCGCCTGGAATGACGTTTTTGTCCATGTCAAAATCACGGCATCGGTGCTCCACAAGCGCATCGATCTCTTGGAAGCTGCCGTCATCGAGCAACAATTCGAGCCGCTCACGAGCCGTCATCTTCCCTCGGTTGTGCTGAGCTTCAACACGGGCTTGACCGCCGCCAGCCTCGCTTCGAGCCTTGCGGTTTCGTAGGTCCTTGAGTCGCTCTTCGGTACCTGACATCAACTTCCCCGTAGGTTTCTCAGCCCAAGCCGCCCTTATTGCTTGCTCTTGGAACACACTGAATGAAGGGTTCTTTTTCTCCCTCATCATGATCCATACCAACTGGCCACCAAGGATGATTGGACCAATCAACACAGAGGGTTTGATAGGAGGGCCTCCCCTCGTAGGTTCATGGACCAACCTCTCCGCATCGTGGTGGCCAAGCCGGGTCTCGACGGCCATGACCGAGGAGCCAAGGTGGTGGCCCGCGCCCTGCGAGACGCCGGACATGAGGTCATCTACACGGGCCTGCGCCGCACTTCGCAGCAAATCGTCGACACCGTTCGCGATGAAGACGCACGTTTCCTCGGCCTTTCTTCGCTATCGGGCGCCCATGCTCATTTGTTCCCTCAGGTCTGTGAGAAACTCCGAGAAGCAGGTCTTGACGACGTCATTGTGTTTGGTGGTGGCATCATCCCGCAGGAAGACCGCCCTGCCCTTCACGAGGTCGGCATCCGTGCCGTCTTTGGCCCAGGGACGCCAACGGCAGAAATCCTCGAATTCATCACCGAAGCATCTGGCCGAGACGACGCTGGCGTGGGCCAATCCAACGACTGGCACTGGGAATCCTCAGCCTAAGGAAGGCGACGACGATGACCGAGGAACTGCAGCAAGCGATGGAGGGCGACCGACGCGCCATTGCTCGAATGCTCTCAAAAATTGAGAACGGCTCCATATCTCTGGCTGACATCTCCTTAGAACGCCCATCTATAGAATCTGAAGCATGGTCCACCATGGCCATCACCGGCGCCCCTGGCGTTGGAAAATCGGTGCTTGTGGACGCGCTCATGACCCAGTGGGCAGGTCAAGGTTTGCGAGTGGCGCTGCTTGCGGTGGACCCGAGTTCTCCGCGAACCGGTGGCGCCCTCTTGGGTGACCGAGTGCGCATGTCTTCGGTGGACAACCCCGACATCAACGAGCGAGTGTACGTCCGGTCCATCGCCACCCGCTCCTCATCGGGCAGTGTCCCCCTCATCGTAGAGGACATGGCTGCGTTTCTGCTCGCTTGTGGATGGCAGCGCGTCCTGATTGAAACGGTTGGGTCTGGGCAGGCCGAGTTGCGCTGTGCAGCCGTTGCCGACCGCATCGTGGTCGTTGAGGGGCCCGCCCGTGGCGATGGAATTCAAGCGGAAAAAGCAGGGCTGCTCGAACTGGCTGATATCGTTCTCGTGAACAAGGCCGATTTGGATGGTGCTGAACGCCACGCAGGTGAACTTCGTGAATCCTATGCGCTGGATGGTGAAGACGCTCCGGAGGTCATGTTGACATCGGGACTCAAGAACATCGGTATTGAGGAAGCCGCTGCTGCATTACTGGAATTGGAGAGTACCGGTCGGGCGCTGCGTGCGAGGATGCGAGAGCGACTTCTGGGCCGCCATGAGCGCCGGCTGGTGCTCCATCCCTCCTACAACAGCGTCTTGAACCGACTTTGTCAGGGCACCCTTGATATTGAAGAAGCATTATCTGCACTTCAAGGCGATAGTGATGAGCGGACAAGTTGAGATGACCAACCCGGTGGACACGTCGGTCGGTGGCATGCGCGGCCATCTTCTGCGTCGAGGCGTTCACCTGTCGATGATCGGCATACCCTACCTGTATTTTGCTCATGGAGAAAGCGTGGCAGGCGCCGTCGGCGTTTCCTTGCCCCAATTGGTGGCTGGTGTGGTTCTCGCCGCACTGCTCCTTGAAGGCCTTCGTCTGAAGCTCGGATTAACCGTGTTTGGACAACGAGATTACGAAGCCAACCAAGTCTCTGCATTGGCGTGGGGAGCCGTTGGTGTCGGTTTCGTGTTGCTCCTCGTACCTCACGAAGCCTATGCTTGGCCGCTGATCGCTTCCCTCGCACTTGGCGACCCACTGATGGGGGAACTCCGTCGAAAGGACATGGCCGACCGCCAAGTGATGGTCTACGCCACCCTCCTCATATTGGCCATCTGGCTGGTGAGTGTGGCTCAATTTGGAACCCCGGTGTGGATGGCCTTCATCCTCGCACCCGTTTGCATGATCGCCGAATGGCCACGTTTGACCTACATCGACGATAACGCCACCATGTTGCTCATTCCACTTGCCCTGGTTCTTCTTCTCGAGCCATTTGCGTTGGTCATGGCCTAAGCGGGCAAATTTCAGCGCTCTGTTTCAATATGTTGAAATGGGGGGTTTCTGTCGTTGAGGTCAGTGAAAGACATGGCCGACGACAGCACCACCTCGGACCCACCCCAAATCGCCTACCAAGTGGGTTTCGCACTCGCCATCATTCTCTTGGGCATCACAATGGTCCAGTACCCTCTTTGGTAATCATTGAAGGACGATTTTGAACATCTCTTGAAAAGGGACCTCCTTCTGCAAGAGGCATGTGCGGCATCGCTGGCATTCTTGGCCACCCCGATGCCAACGTCTTGCACCGTATGAATCGCCTCCAACAACACCGAGGCCCTGATGAAAACGATGTCTGGTTGGACGATGCCGTCGGGTTCGCACACGCTCGCCTTTCCATTCTGGATTTGCAGTCCAGCCAACAGCCAATGCGTGACCATGATGGCGCCGTCATGGTGCTCAACGGTGAGATCTACAACCATCGCAAACTTCGGGCATCTCACCCGTCCTATGGATTCACAAC
>CALGEM010000333.1 GCA_937881505.1 uncultured euryarchaeote | reverse complement strand
CCGAAACACATTGGTCGCCATCCCCACGGCATCGGGTAAATCCTTGCTGGCCTACATGGGCATGATCAAACGCCTCTCTGAAGGCCATGAACGGTCCAAAGCGGTCTACATCGTGCCGCTCAAGGCCTTGGCGATGGAGAAATACGAGGACTTGAAGGAAATCGCAGCAGCCAGCGGCTTGACGGTCGGTTTGGGCATCGGTGATGCGACGGCTGAAGCAAAAAACATCGATGACTGCAATATCCTCGTTTGCACATCGGAGAAATTGGATTCCCTCCTGCGCCATCGTGCAGAACTTGTCGCCGATGTTTGCTGTGTGGTTGCCGATGAATTCCATCTCATGAACGACGGTACTCGAGGGCCTACATTGGAAATCAACCTGACACGTCTCCGGCACATCAAACCGGACGCTCAAATCATCGCCTTATCGGCCACGGTGGGAAATTCACCTCAACTGGCACAGTGGCTTGACGCCGATTTGATCCAATCTGACTGGCGTCCCGTCGCTTTGGAATACGCAACCTTCCACGATTTTCACGTCGAGCCAAGGAAGATTCAATCTCCAAGCGAGGACGGAAAAATTGCCGACCTTAGTACGCCAAGAGACCTGGTTGGCCTCAAGAGTCATCCCGTTTGGAGCGTGGTGAGTGATGGCTTGGACCAAGGTGCTCAAGTGTTGATGTTTGTTGGTACACGCAGAAGTGCCCAATCGGAAGCAAAAAATTTGGCAAAGCGTGTTCGGAAGCGGCTGGTCGTTGAAGACCCGGATCGATTGGAAAAACTGGAAGCCTATGCCACCAAGCTCACCGGACGAAGCCAATCCAACCTCGCCGAACAATTGGCCTCGTGCCTGTCTTCCGGAGTTGCTTTTCATCATGCGGGTTTGACCAACGCACAACGCAAGGATGTGGAAGCGGCCTTCAAGTCGGGTCTCTTGGTGGCGCTGACCGCCACGCCCACACTCGCCGCTGGCGTCAATTTGCCCGCCCGGCGGGTGCTGGTGCGGGACCTCAAGCGTTGGGACGATGGCATGAGTCGCCCTCTTCCGGTGATGGAGGTGCGTCAGATGCTAGGTCGAGCAGGCCGTCCTAAGTACGACACCAAGGGGGAGGCATGGGTCTACTGCAAGGGAACGGATGGTTGGGAGGTGGCCGATGCTGTCGCAGACCGCTATTTCTTTGGCCCCATTGAAGACATCACCTCGAAACTCGCCTCCGAGCCGGCGTTGCGAATGCATCTCTTGGCCAGCATCGCCACCGGGGGTTTGGTTCACAAAGGGTCGATAGAGCACTTCTTTTCCTCGACATTCCTCGGGGCTTCTCTTCCTCCCTCGCAATTGCGTGAACGTTTGACCGCCATGTTGGATTGGCTCGTTGAGGAGCGATTTGTTCGCAAGTGCGGCTTGGATGAACACTTCTCACCTCGCTGGGCTGACGCCGCTATCGATGAAGAAGAGGCTTGGGACGACACCGTTCCCGTTTGGGTCTCAAGCGCACGAACCACGCAGGGCGTTTCGTGGTCTCCGGAGGGTCATCATGCACCGCCTTCACGGCGACCTGCAAGTGCGCATGGCACGCCTTCAATCGGCTTCTCAAGGGCCACTTCCCTGCACCAAACGGGGGGCTGGGCTCAACCAGCGGCCGAAGATGGCCCCAGCATGCGTTACGAAGCGACACCAATGGGTGAACGCGTGACACAGTTGTATCTTGATCCCCTCTCGGCCTCCATTCTCCGTCGAGGTTTGCGTCGTGCAGTGCGTCGCTGCGTTCGCCAGGATGCACCTGTGACGGATTTTGGTCTCTTGCATTTGGCTGTTGCAACACCT
Organism: uncultured euryarchaeote; assembly: GCA_937881505.1. Taxonomy (GTDB): domain Archaea; phylum Thermoplasmatota; class Poseidoniia; order Poseidoniales; family Poseidoniaceae; genus Poseidonia. Next base: position 1,962 of record CALGEM010000333.1, on the reverse strand, counting down.
GACTTTGTTTCGCTTTGGGCCAAATCCGCCGACATGGAGGTGAATTCGCCGACATGGCTCAAAGCCAACGCCACGGAAGATGAATTGTTGATTGAGCCGGGGTATGCAGAAGCGCTACTGAGCGATATCAAATCAGCGTGGATGGTTGAAGAATGGACTGAGGAGACCACGCTACGGCAACTCGAGGAAACACTCGATGTCTCGCCGGGTGATGTTCATCATCGTGTGGATTTGATGGGATGGTTGCTGGCCGGTGCACAACATGTTCTGCTGACCGATGATGTCTTCGCCGAGGAACACCTTCCCGTCGTGTCTGACATTGTGCAGCAGTTGAGCACTCTTCAACAGCGTGTTCGCCACGGTTGCAAAACGGATTTGCTTCAACTTGTGAACATCCGCCACGTGGGGCGTCAACGTGCTAGAGAACTGGCGGCTATGGGTATGCGGGAGCCAAAGGACGTGCTCAAAATGTCGAACAAAAACCGAGAAACATTGCTCGCAAAGCGTGGTTGGGGACCTGTTCTTTTGGAGAAAATTCATGCTGAAATTCATCGGGTCTTGAAGCGGGCTGCAACGATTCCATCGGCGCCAGTCATCAGGGATGATGATGCTCCGCTCGCAGGTGAGCGGCGTGAGGATGATTGAAATCCGAGGGCTTGGTGGGTACCAATCATGAGTTTCCCTGTGTTTCCTTGTCAGGGCGTGCGTGTCGAGGGTGATTCACCGCAGAGACATGTGGAGGCCTTCCTCAAGGTGCGGCCATCGGCGCGTTGGGTGCTTTTGGGTGGACACGCCGTCATGGGTGATGAACAGCTCTGGACCGCTTGGATTCAAGCATCTCGAAATGCACTAAGGGAACGCATGGTGGCTCGGAGCATCGACGCAGAATTTCTCAGATACCTCGCAGGAACGCATCACATTTCAGAAGCCTTCAGTCGTGCGGGGCTCCAAGAGGGCCAAACTACGGCATGGGTGGTGTATTTGCCTGAAGCAGATGGTTTGGAAAACGACCTTGGGCACCTCCAGCCCGTGGCCAAAGAAAATGCAGCCTTTTCCGAACAATTGTCAACCCTTCTCGACCAACTTGGTTGGTCCTCTGAAACGAATGGTATGTCCTACTCTATAGAGAGTGCTCGCCAACTTGGCATCGATGCCGAGGGATGGGATAATGCACGAGCCCATGAATCCATCATCGCTCACATCCTCATGGCCGATGACCAGAGTTCATCCCACCGCTGATGGGAGGGTTGAAAGGCTCCCGCTTCTTGGTCTGTTCATGGTGATGGCAGCCAAGCAAAACGACGGACACCGACCAAGCACAGGGCGGTATCTCGACCAGGAAAAGGTGCGAAAGGCGCTGGATTCAGCACAGGCCCACGGGGCCAGTTATGCCGAAGTCCGTGTGGTTGCCTTGACTGAGTCTTCAGTTGCGATGCGAGACGGTGTCTTGGAACGAGCCATTCCCGGCCAAGAGTTGGGCATGACGCTTCGTGTGCTTGCAGATGGTGCATGGGGTGTGCATTCAACCACGGACCTCGCCTCGCTTTCTGACCAAATTGAATCAACAACTCGGCTTGCAAAAGCCGTCGCTAAGCGTCGCTCATCCAAGGAACGACCGATTGGCCTTGCTGAAGTTCCCGTCCTTGAAGACGAGACCCACTGGCGCTCTGTGTTGGACGTTCGAGACACCGATCTCGACCAAAAAATCGCCTTGATGAACGACATGTATCACGGGGCCAGCGGTCATGAGGACATCGTTTCCATCCGAACAGGGTGGAGCGACGAGCACATCCACACCGAACTCATGACCACGGAAGGAATGGACCGTGTGTGGTCATTTCAGCGCTCCCTGGTGAACGCCATGGTCACCGCTCGCAGAGACGGCGAGGTGGTCTCCTATCGCCCCCGCCATGGCGGCCAAGGCGGTCTTGAAATCATTCAATCAGCGGATTTAGTCGGCTT
>CALGEM010000332.1 GCA_937881505.1 uncultured euryarchaeote | reverse complement strand
TCGCATGGATGCGGCGCATGACGGTGAATTCCGGCTCGAGATCGGACTATGACTGGGACGAGTACTCCTCGGAGTTTGAGGACGATTACGAAGACGATTACGACGATGAGGATGATGACGAAGGCTATGCTGACGTTGCTTCCACCACCGCCGCCTCGGCCGCTGCAACAACCGCTGCGGCTTCCGCCGAGGAAGAGGAAACCGATTGGGTCATGGGCGCAGACGGCTATTGGTGGTACCATGACAAGGCTACAAATGAGTGGTGGTACAAAGACGCCAACGGTGACATCGTCAAGCACCCTTGAGGATGTTCGTGGGTGATTCGATGGGCAAGGTTGGCTTGTTGCAATTTGACCCCACAGTCGGCGACCTTGAACAGAACGTGCATCGCTTGTCTTCACTCGCAACCCAAGCCGAACAGGCTGGCGCGACGGTGGGGATCTCCACGGAATTGGCCGTTTGTGGCTACCCGCCTAGAGACTTGTTGATGGAGCGGGATTTTGTTCAACGCTCGATGGAGGCTGCCCTCGGCATGCGTGCACCTCTACCGGTTCTCATCGGCACTCCGATTCCTGCTGAGGACGACCGAACCCTGCCCACCAACGGCGTGGTTCGCTCCGGTCCAGACGCCACCAGCATCACCAACGATGAGCATGGACGTGTTGTGGCTGAAAAGCAACTTCTCCCCACGTACGACGTCTTTGATGAGGCGCGCTATTTTGCTGCGAAAAACCGCTCTGGACTTGCTCGTTCGTTTGGGGGATTGACCCTTGGGGTCACCGTTTGCGAAGATGCTTGGCAGTCCGCCGGCATGACGCCCTCATCCTATGCGCAAGATCCGATTGAACACATTGCCGAGTGGACCCGACAAGGCGTGGACATCAACGCCACGGTCAACCTCTCGGCCTCTCCGTTTCACACAGAGAAATTCACCACGCGTCTTGCCGTGGCCCGCCACGCAGCCGCTGTGCTGAACCATCCCTTCCTCTTGGCCAATCAGGTCGGCGGAAACGACGACCTGTTGTTCGATGGACGCAGTCTTGTGGTGTGGCCCGATGGTCGCGCTGTGGTGGCACCGTCGTGGCAGGAAGGTGTTCTTGTGGTTGACCTCGAGGATGCTCATGCCTGCACGTGGGTGCCCAGTCAGGCCGATGATGCGCTTTGCATCGGCTCGTCGACGCTGATGGTGTTGGAGCCAGGCGACGACGGCTCGTCGTTTGTCGACACCATCGAGGAATTGACCAACGCGGTCGTGACAGGCTTGGCGGATTACTGTCGCAAATCCTCCATCGGCTCCATCGTGCTGGGACTTTCGGGCGGGATTGATTCTGCGGTCGCCGCTTGCGTTGCTGCTGAAGCGATTGGTCCTGAGAACGTCACTGGGCTGGCGATGCCAAGTCGTCATTCCTCGCAACACTCCATTGACGACGCTCTTCACACGGCGCAGGCCCTCGGCATGCAGCATCACCTGCACCCGATTGACGGCATGCACACCAGCGTGGAAGCCACACTCGTGGACGTGCTTGCCACCGGTCATCCGGTCGCCGGTGAGAACTTGCAGGCTCGCTTGCGGGCCATCGTTGTCATGGGCTACGCCAACGCCAACGGCAGCATGGCGGTGACGACCGGAAATAAATCGGAAATTGCCCAGGGTTATTGCACGCTTTACGGCGACATGGCCGGAGGCTATGCGCCGCTGGGCGACGTCTACAAAATGGACGTCTATGCCATGGCCGAACGGTTCAATCAACGGGCGTCTGAACAGGGCAAGACCGAACCCGTGTCGTCTTCAACCCTGACCAAACCGCCTTCGGCCGAATTGGCTCCCGACCAGACGGACCAAGACACGCTGCCGCCCTATGAGCGACTTGATGCCATTCTGCGAGCCCACATCGAGGGCGGACAAAACGCCGACGATTTGGTGGCGCTCGGCCATGATGCCGACACGGTCATGGACGTGTTGATCCGACTTGAGCGCAACGAACACAAGCGCTGGCAAATGCCCCCGGCACCTCGTGTCTCACCTCGGGCTTTCGGTCAAGGGTGGCGTCGTCCACTCGCCTCCAATCACGATTGGCGTCGCGTCCCCTGACGACGGTGGACTCAAGAAGTGGATTTTCCACGCCGATTTGTGCCCGGCTCCATCATGAACATCGCCGGTTACCGGTTTGTTGACCTGAATGACCGGGATGAACTTCAGGCGATGCTTCGCAGTCTGTGCCTTGATTTGGGCCTCAAAGGCACGGTGTTGCTCGCTCCAGAGGGCATCAATTTCTTCTTGGCGGGGATTTCATCATCCATCGATGCCTTCACGCAAGCACTGGAGAACGACGAACGATTCACCGACATCCCCCTGAAGGTCTCCTACACCAACTATCAACCCTTCAACCGAATGAATGTCCGGAAGAAGAACGAAATCATCTCGGTCGGCCTTGACCACATTCGGCCTGCGGACTTCACCGGTGAGGAAATCGAGCCTCAAGCCTTCAAGGCCATGCTCGATGCCGGGGAATTGGTTCATGTGCTCGATACGAGAAACGATTACGAATTGCGAGTGGGCACCTTTGAGCACGCTATTGACCTCAACATCCGAACCTTCCGGGCTTTTCCAGAGGCCATCAAGCAACTCCCTGACACCATGAAGGATGAACCGGTCGTCATGTTCTGCACGGGCGGCATACGATGTGAGAAAGCCAGCGCCATCATGATCGAAGCGGGTTTCACCAACGTGAAACAACTCAAAGGTGGCGTTCTGGGCTACTTTGAGGAGGTTGGCGGAGAGCATTGGAACGGTGATTGCTTCGTGTTTGACCAGCGGGTCGCAGTGAATCCCTCACTGGATGAAACCGATGTTGTCGTCTGCTTCGCCTGCCGCGAACCGCTTTCCACCGAGGAGCAAGCCTCTCCCGATTACGTCGTGGGCGTTTCATGCCCCTACTGCATCGACCGAGCGCACCTTGTGCCCCTCAGCGATGAATGACAATTCAGTCGTCGGACAGTTCGCCATGGCTCCATCGGTGCCATTTGTACATAGTTCGGGGCAGTCTTCGCTACCAAAACAACACTATGACGAGACATACCTCGTCATCTGCAATTCAATTTCAACATTGACCGTTTCCTCATCATCGTTTCCAGGCACCGTGCTGTCGACTGACAACTCCACGTCCATTTGAACCGTTGCAGGCATTGAGGCAAGTAGAGGTGGGTCGGATCCATCAACACCAAGCCATGCCATTGAAAGGACAATGTCGGAACAATCGCTCGCTACGCCCTCAGTAGTGCTGGTGTCTGGCTCTTGACCGTCGGATGTCAACGAGAGCACACCAGAAACCGTATCGCAGTCAAGGTCTGCGAAAGCCGTCTCCTCGTAGCTGAGCACCACCTCAATGCTCTTGATATGCCATCCGTCATCGCTCCAGTTTTGGTTTAGCTCCACCACAACGACCTCCGCATCACCGTCGTTCATGTCCAGGGATGCCGAATTTACCATGGTCATGTTCTCGTACGAAGATGACATCTCTGCGGTGGTATCGCTCATCTGCGGTGAGACGGGGTCGACGGAGATGTTGAGCATGATAACAACGAGGGATACAGCAAGGAATATCAGAAACGGGCGCTCTTCTTTGACCGATTTGAATGTGAAAAGTTGGTTAAGCATCAAAACCCTCCGTAGGACAAAAACGCAAAGACAACACAGAGAATAATGGCCCCCCCCGTCACCATAACAAGCAGGTAGGGGTCGTC
>CALGEM010000331.1 GCA_937881505.1 uncultured euryarchaeote | reverse complement strand
TACAAAACGCGCCTCATGCAAGGTCGTCATCCCTTGGCTGTCGTCAATCTCCAGTGCCCTCCTGATGAGGTGGATGTGAACGTGCACCCCACAAAGCGGGAGGTCCGCCTTCGCCACTCATGGCGGGTATTGGAACGGCTAGAGCGAGCCATCGCTTACACCCTTGAAGCCGTTCCAACCGAACCGGATGCCACGGGAGGCATCCCCGGCCTCCAGGGTCTTTCAAGCGGAAAACAAACGAAGTCAGTAGAAACTTACTTTTCAGAAACATCCGAACAAACCAGCCCAGATACCTCCATTTCAGCCGCGGCTGGCATGGCGGCAAACCCAGAGGTCAAACCCTCTCCATCTGTTGCAAGCCCACCGGCATGGGCAGTTGCAGCAGGTCGCCAATTGAACCTCGTTGGTCAAGAAGCCGAAGAGCAAGTGAAGGCGGAGAAGGAGCGCCCTGTATCAGCGTCCCCTCTTGGTCAAGGCGTTCTACCGAACCTCCCTTCTACCCCTGTGGCAGCACCGTTGTCCTCCGCTGAACGGGACTTGCACCGACACGCAGGAAAAGGCGCCACTGCGAGGCCAAACGAAGAAGCCCCACTGGAGGGTGTTCTCAATGACTTGCCGCACATGGAACCGCTGGCCCAATTTGCAGACTCGTACATCCTCGTTCAAGCCGAGGACGAGTTGCTTCTTATCGACCAGCATGCACTGCATGAGCGAATACGTTACGAGCGATTGCGCCACAGCGGACAGGCATGGGAGCCACAACAACGTCTCTCTCCTCTTCCCCTCAACCTCGACGCAAGGCAATCAGCACTGGTGGATGCACATCACGAGCGACTTGAAGAACTCGGTTTCCATCTCTCAAACGAAGAGGGGGCCTGGGTGCTGACGGCCTCGCCGCAACTCCTCGGAGGCGACCAAATCAAGCCCTTCCTCATCGATTTGCTTCAGGACTTGGCGCTTGATGGCGGACCTCTCGAAACGATTGAGGCGAAAAAGGACCACATCGCCTTCATGAACGCATGTCGTGGCTCTGTGAAGGCCAATGAATCGCTCTCTTTGCCAGAAATGAGGCGTCTCATCGATGATATGCGCCGCATCCAGAACCCTTGGGCTTGCGTTCATGGACGTCCGACATCGCTGCGAATCTCCATCGACAGTTTGGACCACCACTTTGGTCGCCACGGTTAAGGAAATGACCGATAGTTGATACCAACACCGCATCCAGCGTCGTAAAGGAAAGCTTCTGCGAACACAACCAAGGTCAGGAAAACGGCTGCGACATGAATCAACAGTGCCAAAAATGCAGAAAATGCATGTTTACGGTCGAACACAAGCCGAAGCACGAAGACGATGAGGTTGAAGCCAACGAATAAAATCGAGATGACCAAGAGGGAAATTCCAATCCGCTCCATGGTGGTGGTTGGATCGTTGCATGTCTTTTCCGGCAGAAATTGTTCATAGGATATTTGAGCAAGAACCCCACCCGAGAGAGCCATCAATACGAAAAAAACCGTGAGCTTTGTTTGAGCCTTAATCAAGGGAGGTGATGGAGGGACATGTGTACCTGTCAGGCCCTCAACATCCTCTTTCATGATTCAACATCTCCAATTTTCTGAACAACCACTGATGTAAGAAAAATCTCCCGACGACCGTGCGACTACCATGGTTCATGAAGAACGGTTTCTATTGGGACACCGGCCGCCTTCCAGCGCTGAACCGCTTCAGGGTCTGCGACTTCATGCAGGTCGGAGCCTTCAACCAAAACGGTGCTTGGGCATCCCATCGCCAAAACCAACGCCGTCATTTGCATTCGGTGGTCGCCATATGTTTGCACAAGGCCATCGGGTTGGGAGATGGATTGGCCGCCCTCCAAGAACAAGACGCCGTTTTCAAACGTTGATTCGAGGCCAAATTGAGCGAGAAGCGCTGTTGTGCCGTGAGTGCGGTCTGTTTCTTTGAAGGCAGCATGCGATGCGCCCATGATACGTCCACCGCCACCCAAAGCCAGCAGTGCAGCAAGTGGCGTGATCAAATCATTGGCGTGCTGGAGGTTCACTTCGGTGGACACTGCTTCACCAACGTATTCGATGGACGCCTGTGTGATGGAGAGTCCGAGCGAGGAAGCAAGCTCAATCAGCACCTCGTTTCCGAGTGCATCCTCCTCAGCTGGAAAACCGTTGAGTTCGACGGTGGCTCCACTGACCTTTGCGGCCAAACATGCAAAGGAGAGCATCGATGCATCGAGGGGAATGTGGACCCCATCATTGGCGACGATTGGACGCCAGGGCTGGAGTTCGCCAGCAGCGGAGTTCGCAGGTGCTCCCGTCCGCTCACACAGCGTTTTGGTCAATCCACTGTGTCGGAGGGAAACCCCTTCACCCACAGCATTGATTTTCATTTCATTTGGTAGGGCGGGAGCGGCCAGATACCACGCAGTCATCGGTTGACTGGATGTTGAAACGTCAAGTTCCAGTGCCTCGGGTGGTGTCCAAGGCCCCTCAATCAGCAAAGGCAGTCCCTCAACACCCGTTCCGTAGGAGACCTTGACGCCGACCTTCTCCAATGCACCAATCATGACATCGTGGTTTCTTGAGCGCAAGGAAGAATCGCCATCGAGCATGACAGGGACATCAAATCGAGCACAAAGCGCCATCAAAATCCGTAGAGCGGTTCCGGAGTTTCCGGCGTGTAAAACGCTGATGGGTGGCTTCAGCCCATCGGGCCCGAGACCTTGAATCTTCCACGCAACGCTCCCTTCTGCGGGTTGATCATCGTGGTTTGTTGAGACCGATAACACCTGTCCGTCAGCGTCCAAGTCGGTGATTTGAACACCCATCTGGCCCAGACAACGCCTCATGGAGACCATGTCTTGACCGGCATTTTTCAGCCCGTGTAGGGTCACTTCCTGCTCGGATTGTGCGGCCAAAGCGAGCCAGCGAATGGCGTGGCTTTTTGAGGGAGGCAGGTTCCATGTCAATTTATCTATAGAGTTTGTTGGATTGATTTTGAGGGCGGGGATCAAGCTGCCCATACCGTCCTCAAGGGAGGGTGACCAACGCTTGACCCAGGCCTTGCCCATGCTCTTGGCTGCCGTCTGCCCGTCATGAACCCTTGCAATACAGATTCAAGAACCGGGGAGGCGTCCACGGTTCATGGCCCTCATGGACGCGTATCAACGTCCGTTGAAGGACTTGAGGATTTCAGTGACCGACCGCTGCAATTTCCGGTGCACGTATTGCATGCCACGTGAGCACTTCGGTACCGACCATGCCTTTCTGCCCCGAGATGAATTGCTCACCTACGAAGAGATTGCCTTCGTCGTTGAATCGCTCATGGGGTGCGGGCTTCAGAAGGTTCGGTTGACGGGCGGTGAACCACTCTTGCGAAGAAACATGACCGAGTTGGTGGCGATGCTGAGGCGGGTTGGTCCCGGTCTTGACATCGCCATGACCACCAACGGAGCGCTCCTCAAAAACCACGCTGCAGCCCTTTTCAAGGCCGGATTGGACAGGGTCACGGTCAGCATTGATGCGGTTGAAACCAGCACCTTCCAGGCGATGGCCGATACCGACCAAGTTGACCCACAGGCCATCTTTGACGGCGTCGATGAAGCGCTGCGGGTCGGATTGACCGTGAAGGTGAACGCCGTGGTACGAAGAGGCGTCAACGAAGACCAAATTCTGCCGCTCGCCCACATCTGCCATGACCGTGGCGTTCCTCTCCGGTTCATCGAATACATGGATGTTGGTAATACCAATGGCTGGAGTATGGATGACGTAGTAAGCGCCGAGGAAATAAGGGATGCAATAGGCGAACTTAGTGCAATCCCTGCAAATAACCCAAGTGACGTATCCAAGAATTATCGCTTACCCAATGGAGGAGAGATAGGGATAATATCAAGTGTAACTGAGCCCTTCTGCAGCGAGTGTACACGGGCTCGGATAAGTTCGGACGGTAAGCTATTCACGTGTCTATTTTCCAATAGAGGCTTGGACATCCTGTCACTGATGAGGGATGGTAAAGACGATACTGAAATTTCTAACATGATAAAACAAATCTGGAAATCAAGAGAGGA
>CALGEM010000330.1 GCA_937881505.1 uncultured euryarchaeote | reverse complement strand
TTGCAAATTGCCTCGGTACAAGCCGAACTCTTCCTTGACCCGTTCCACCTCGGGGTCGGTGGGCTGATAGTGCCCGATGTTTAGCTCGCGGCGAATCATGTCGGCGATAAGCACCGCCAAGGCTTGGGCTGTACCACCGGCTGCACGAATCGGGCCTGCAAAATGAACGGACACAAATTGCGAGCCGTCCACGTTGTTGAGCAAACGCACCTCGCTGATGCCTTCCAAAGGTGCGACCAGGACCGCTTCGGTCAAGACGGCAAGGCCCACACGTAGGCCGACATCAATGGATTTCTCAAGGTCAAAACCCTGTTCTCTGAAACCTCTGGCCACGGACTGTGCGATGATGATGGAGGTTGTTTCACGGTCGTGCTCATCCAACAGTGCTCGGATATCATCGGCGACCTCGTAGCCTTCAAGATGTTCAATGAGGAGTTTTTCTGTTCGCCCTGCCAAATCGGATGCGCGAGGGATCTCAACCCTGTCTTTGTGGTCAAACCCAAGTTGCCTGGCCTGTTCTGCGATGCGATAAGCGTCATCGGCCCGTTCGTCGAGCCACTGATGATAGGTCAGCATCTCGTGTTCGAGACGCTCCAAATCCAAGCCCAAGAGGGGGTTGCTTTTCCCCACTTCAGCGGCCTGCTTGGATTCGGACATGTTGACTCATCCGTTCTTCACCACGACCCTTTATCATCAACACGGTGCGCTTGGATGGAACGGCTCCGACAGCCGTTTGGTAAAGGAAAGTTCATGTCATGACGGCCAAGGAAGGTATTCATGGCCGTTCATGACACCGTTCGCAACCATCCTGACTGGCCTCAATTGGCTCAACTCGTTCACGAGTTGGCGTTTCTAGACGGAGGAAATGATTCGGCGTTCACGCTCGCAAGCGGACGGCAATCTCGCTGGTTTTTCGACACCAAACCGGTGATGATGCACCCTCAAGCAGCCACCATCATGGGCCGTCTGCTAAACCTCCGAATCCAAGCTCTTGGCGCCACGCTGGTGGGCGGGCTTGAGTTGGGTGCTGTTCCCCTGACGGCACTCGTCGTCGCTTCTCCGGATGCTGAGGAAAACCTCCGCGGCTTCATGGTCCGAAAATCTCCAAAAGGCCGAGGAGGACGGAAAACGAACAACCCGCCCGGCATTGAAGGCACGTCCCTTGAGGGGGGTGGCGATGTGGTCATCGTTGAGGACGTGACCACCACGGGAGGCTCGTCCATCGTGGCCGTTGAGCGCATCCACAACGACACCGACTGCAACGTGGTCGCCGTCATCAGCATTCTCGACCGTGAAGAAGGGGCAGAAGCCGCTTTTGCTGAAGCGGGCATTCCGTTTGAATCCCTGCTGACCCGCTCGGATATTGTCGCCCTTTGAGGTGGAGATGTGCATCGCCTGTTCAACCCGTCCGACGTCTCCCCCGACGGATTGGTGGAACACGCTCAAGACACAACGGCTCCACAGGGTCTTGGGTTCTTCCATGCCAAAGAAGGGCGTCCGCTGGCCACACCGTGGCAGGTTGCAGCCTTGCGGGCGCAAGCAGTGGCGAAGCACCGCTTACCAGAGGGTGTGGTGTTGGACTGTGCCTGCGGCAGTGGCATCCAACTCGCTGCCTACGCCTCAACACTTCAACGGCCCGTCCTCGGCGTGGAGTTGGACGAAGAGCGTGCACGAGCAAGCGCCGTGAACCTCCAGACCGTTGCCGGTCATGCGCAAGCGAGTCAAGCGGCATGGTTTCTCGAAAGTTCGGTTGTGGCCGGGGATGGATGCGACCCTCAAGGTGTTCTTTCGGCCACTGAAGTCAAGGCTCAGACCGTGGCTTTCCTTCATCTCGACCCGGCTCGACCCCGGAACAGCAGAACTCACGCCCTGGAAGAAATGCAACCGCCGCTGCACAAGGTGCTCGAGTCATGGGCGCCGCACTTTGCACCGTCATCAGAAGGTCCAGCCGTGCTCCTTGACCTCTCTCCGCGGTTGACCTCATCGCAACGGGCGGAAGTGGAAGCCATCGTTGAACGCGTTTGGCATGGCATCGCCAAAACATGGGAATGGGCGTCTCGTGGACGAGGGCGGGTTGACCGGTTAGCCTTGTGGCTCGGAGGTATCGCTTCCGAGGGTGTCGCCCGCCGTTTCGTCCGAGTACCCGCCTCGCTTGCAGACCTACCGCTGATGCTCTCAACCAGTGAAGACGAAACTTCTCTCACTCTCCGACACCATCCACCAAAACGAGGAGAGTACGTGAGCATCCTCGATGCAGCCCTCATCGAGAGCGGGTTGGCAACGGCTTGGTTGAAGCGCATCGGTAGCGATGACCATCATCGATGGGCCTTCACTGAAGGCAGACGCCCTCAAGTCCATCACGACAAATCTCTGGAGTTTGAAGGCCGAGATGAATGGCTTGTTCAAGCCACCGGCAAAGTGGTTGAATTGCTCACTTTTGCTCTCGACGAATCGACGGTCGACCGTTTGGTCGAGGTGGCGCTCGAACATCGAATGGCATCGGTCAAACTCCGCTTTGACCTCGACCCTTCGCTTCAACCGATTTTGCAAGGTTCGCTCGACCGGCAATTGCGACGACGGCACGGTGTTCGGGAAGGCTTTGTTGCACGGCATCCGGTGGGTGATGTCTTGCTGCTTTGCGTTTCTCCAACAAAGGATGAAGATTCACCCCCGATTTGAAGGTCGTTTCGCGGCTCAGTGGCGCGGATTTCATCATCGCGGTCTTGATATATGGGAGGTTGGTCGGAGGGATGCTTGACACTGTGGTGTTAACGTTGAGGGAAACCATATGGCACGACCGAAGGATGAGGACCTTGGTGATGACTTTTCATACATTCTGCGAATGGCAGATACGGACATGGACGGCTTGAAGCCGCTGGCGACCGCCTTGACCTCGGTCAAGGGTGTCGGTGCCCGCACCGCCATCCAAATCTGCAAGAACACTGGATTTGACCCTTACAACCTCGCCGGCTTCCTCAACGCCGAGCAGCAAGAGCAACTCCGTGTCGCTATCGAGTCCTACGCCGACAATGTTCCGCTTTGGATGCTCAACCGACAGCGCGACCTCGAAACCGGCAACGAGATTCACCTGACCGGCCAGCAAGTTCGTTTCACCCTGCAAGACGACATCGACCGTCTTCGCACCATGAAGTGCTACCGTGGTGTTCGCCACGCATCTGGCAACAAGGTCCGTGGACAGCGCGGTCGCTCCAACGGCCGTGGCGGTCTGACCTTGGGTGTCAGCCGAAAGAAGTGATGAGGAGGAATCAAGATGGGAGAGCCAAAGTTTTCACGACCCAAGTACGACACGCCTTCTCACCCCTGGAAGGCTGACCGAATTGAAGAAGAGCACGCCATCAAAGGCAATCACGGTCTCAAGAACATGAAGGAGATTTGGAAGGCCAAGTCCCAACTCCGTCGACACCGACGCCAAGCCATGCGTTTGATTGGAAACGTCGACACCACCGAAGGCCACGGCAAGCGTGAGCGAGAAGACTTGCTTCGCTCGCTCCACCACAAAGGCCTCATCGAAGCCGACGCCGAACTCGG
>CALGEM010000329.1 GCA_937881505.1 uncultured euryarchaeote | reverse complement strand
ACCTCGTTATCGGTTATGATGAGCCGCTATCTGAGCCGATCAGCCTCACGGTTGGTTCTGGAGAAATCGTGGCCATCCTCGGTCCATCTGGAGTTGGAAAAACCACCCTGCTGCGCACCGTTGCAAATTTGGTCATACCGTTGAGTGGAAATTCGAAAATCCACGTGGAACCGGTCGGTGGTTTGGGGTACATTCCACAAAATCTTGGTCTTGTCCGGCACGGTACCGTAGCGCACAATGTCGCTCTCGGAGCAGGAGTGCGGATGAAATGGTCCCTTGGAATGTACGCTGAGCGTCGAGAGCGAGTGATGGAAGCACTCTCTGCGGTTGGTATGCAGCACAAAGCCACCGAGCCGGTGCGTCGTCTCTCAGGCGGACAAAAACGGCGCGTGGCGACAGCACGAACCCTAGCGCAGCAGCCCCAACTCATCCTCGCTGATGAATTCCTCAGTGAACTGGATGACGCCAACGCCACGGCCGTGATGGAGGCCGTATTTCCTCTCCTCGCAAAAGGCACCAGCCTGATCATGGTTGAGCACCATGAGGAACATGCGCTCAAGTACGCCACGCGTGTTTGGGAACTCAACGATGGACGTTTTTCTGATCTAACTGTTGAGGCGTGGAAAGAACGCCAAGAGGAAGGTGAAGAGAAATGAAAATCCGTCTCTTCGTTATCATCGGAGCTTTGAGTTTCCTGGCGTTGGTACTTCTCAGCGACCTTGCCGGTGGTGATTGGGGTCGATTTGGGGGTGGACTCAGCAACCTGGTTGTCTTCTTCACCGAGAGTATGTGGCCACCCGATTGGAGCGTCCTTGAACCAAGAACCTACCCTAAATGTGAGGCACGCTTCCAAATTACGTGCTCCATCGGATTTATTGGAATGGTTGAGACTTTGAAAATCGCTTTTGTATCGACCATCCTTGGTTTCCTTGGCGCAATCCTCCTGTCGCCACTGGCTGCGAGAAATCTTCAATCGGTCTGGATTTCAATTCCAGTTCGGATCATTCTTTCAGCCGTGAGAAGTCTGCCAAGTCTAATTTGGGCAATTCTCTTCGTCATCGTCATCGGTTTCGGTCCCCTTTCAGGCGTGCTGGCCATGACATTCTACACGATTGGGTACCTCGGTAAATTGCAGTATGAAACCTTCGAGGGAATGGATAGCGGGCCGATTGAAGCGGGGCGCGCCATGGGGCTCTCGAGCAGGGCCATCGCAACCAATATCGTCATCCCGGAGAACAGTAATCATCTCCTAAGTCAGTTAATTTTCATGTTTGAATACAATGTGCGCCACGGTACCGTCATCGGTATTGTTGGGGCTGGTGGAATTGGCTACCACATTAACAACTACCTCAAGTTCCTTCAATACGACAAAGTGTTTGCCTTGCTGATATTGATTTTCGTGGTTGTGATTATCATCGACCTCATTTCATTCTTCGCCCGCTCATTCGTCAACGAGCAGGGCGATGTGAGGCGTCCAACTTGGATGAACTTGCTCCTGAAAAAAACTGGAGAGAAGTCTACGGCCGACGCTGCAAACTGATTCAATCGGCGGCGATGTGAACGTTGCCGTCTTTGTAGAAGATTTGAATCTGGTCGGCAGCCTTCTTTGAGAGGGCTGCAACGGCCTCATAGATTTCATCTTCCTTGACCTTGAACGCTTTGGCGGCGTCCTTGCTGGACCACGGTTGAATGTGGAAATCGCTCTTGACAAGCCACTTCAACAGCTTCGTCTCAAACTCAGTCAACTCGTCGGCCATGGTTCCCACAGAGGGCTTCGCCTCAAAATGTCACCGATTCTACTCATCCCAGAGCGACCATACGGCGACAGCATTCTTCAGCATCAATATCGCCGTTCAGCAGTGTGTTGAGCGCTTTGGTAAAAGGTATGGAAAGGCCGGCATCCTCGGCTCGTTCAACAAACATCCGGCAAGCACGAACACCTTCGGCGACCATGTGCATTTCATCCAACGCCTGGTCCAACGTCAAACCCGTTCCGAGCTTTTCGCCCATCGAACGGTTTCGCCCGTGCGGTGAAGTGGCGGTGACGTACATGTCGCCCAAGCCTGCGGGGCCGAAGGCCACCTCTGCTCGTGCGCCCAATTCAGCCAGGAGCAAGCACCCTTCTTTGAATCCAGACATGAAAATGGCCGCTTTGAGGTTATCACCGCCCAAATCACCAACGTGCTTGAGTCCGTCAACAAGGCCGCAAGCCAAGGCGACGACGTTCTTGTAGGCGCCCCAGAGTTCAGCACCCACGGGGTCACTGGCAGGATGGAGGATGAAACTGGGCGTGCTCAACGTTTGGGTGAGGCGTTGGGCGATGGCTTGGTCTTCGCTGGCCACCAAGGCGGTGGTCATGACCCCGCCTGCCGCTTCAGGAGCGATGGTGGGTCCGGTCAACACTGCAAGTGGATTGGTCTTTCCTTCTTCCTTGAGCCGTGTGTGAATGGCCTCGGAAATCAGCCGCTTTCCAGGCGCCAGCCCCTTGGCCAAGTCAAGCAGAACATGACCTGGTTGCAGGTGAGGTAGCACGTCCTCCATGACGTCGAGAATCACCGATGAGGGGACAGCGAGAACGATGATCTCGCTGCCCTCAATGGCTTCAGCGAGGTGCATGGTCGCATCCAAGCCAGGGACAGGGTGGTGCGGGAGGTATTTCTCGTTCACCTCGCTCATGGTGATGGATTCGTAGACTTCTTGCTCAATGGTCCATCCCTTGACCTTGTGTCCTTCTAAGAGCCACAATCGGGCGATGGCTGTACCCCAGTTTCCCAATCCCAAGACCGCGATGTGTGCCATGTCAATCGGCAACTTCGCCCCTTCGTTGGTTTATACCATTTCGGGCAACATCGGGGCAGAAACGGTGGATTTGCGCCGGTCCTCCACCGGGCCAATCAGAACAAATCGTCGTCTTCCTCATCAAAGTCGAAGACATCGTCCTCGTCCTTTTCTTCGGCCTTCGCCGTCGCTTTCTTTGCCTTGCTGGCCTTGGCCTTGGGGGCCTTTTCAGCCTTTGCAGGGGCGCTCTCTTCCTTGGCGGGTTCCGGTGCTGGGGCCTCCTTGGCTGGTTCAGCAGGTTGAGATGTTGTCTTGCGGGCTTGTGCGATTTGGGCTTCTTTGGAGCGTAGCTCTTCTTCGCTCTTGCCCGTTTGCAAAGCCAAGGCGCGGCGACGGTCCTCTCGGGCTTTGCGCTCGAGTTGCTTGTGGCGGGATTTCTCGATGTTCTGCATCATGTACATGGCGTCGTGTTCAAGGAGTGGAGAATCGGAAATGAGGGTGATGTCGAGCCATCCACCGTCCTCGACGATGAATTCCGCCAAGGGCTCAAAGTTCAGGTCGGATTTTTTGATTTGCGTGTAGTGCATGGCGTTTCCAGTGCGGTGCTCAACGCCCGAGAAGTGGCAGTAGAATTCCTTGGTGCCGATGCTCTCACGCACGACGTCAAAGAGTTCACCGTAATCCTCGGAGGTTCGCATTTGGCCGTGGCCACGAGCGTGAATGTGAGCAATGTTGAGCACAGGAACCGTTCCTTCAACGTGGTTGACAACCTCAAGGACTTCTTCGAGGCTGCCCCAGAGCTCTTGTCGCCCCGAGGTCTCAACACCGATTTTTGAGGGGGTGCCGTTTTTGATCCACGGGAAGACGGGGAATTCGTCCTCGTCGTCGTGCCAAATTTCGTGGATTCGGTCCACGATGCCCGAAAAGACGTTCGCCACTTGTTCGTTCGCGGCTTGTCCTCGACCGAAGTCGCCGTAGTGCCCGGTGTGGAGGGTGATGTGGCGAGCGTTGATGGTTCGAGCGGCTTGAAGGGGCGCTTCGATTTTTGCGAGCGAACGTCCCCGCTCAACCTTGCCGCCAAGCAACTCCGAGTAGTAGGGGCCGTGAATGTTCATTTCGAAGTCGGTCTTGTTGGCGAGGACACCTGCTTGCCAGTATTGTTCAAAGTGCTGAGGGGCCACCATACGGACCGTTTGAACTTCCATGGTCTCAAGACCCAAGGAGATGATATCGTCCATTCCTTCAACGATGGTTCGACCCTTACACGAGAGTGGAACGCCTGCTGGTCCGAGTTTGATTGACATTCGTTCCCTCCCCCCGAAACCGACCCAAGGGACATCACATGATAATCCCTTTCTGTTGGCTGTCCGCTAATTTGGCCGCCACGGGCGATTTTCAAGAGTGAGTGCATACGACTCTTCATGAAGGTGAGACCGGAGCGGCTCACATGGAGCCCCACGTTCAACGCGCCGTTGATGCGTTCCAAAAGGGCCACCCAGTCTGCCTGTTCGATTCAGAAAAGCGAGAAGGAGAAACCGACCTCTTGTTTCCTGCAGCCATGGCACAACCGGCCACCATGCGTCAACTCCGCCAAGACTGTGGCGGTTTGCTCTTCCTCGCTATCGGCGACGAGGTCGGCGAGTGCTTTGGGCTCCCGTTCCTGCAAGACCTGCACACCACACCCGATGCCGTTGAACGAAACCCAGTGCTCAATCACCTCATCACAAACGACCTTCGCTACGATGCCCGCTCCGCCTTCACCCTATCGATCAACCACCGGGAAACGTACACCGGTATCACCGACCACGACCGCGCTTTGACCACCCGCCGATTCGCTGAGTTAGCAACCACTTGCTTGGCCGACGGCATCTCAGGTGAGCCGGCGATGAAGCTGCTCGGAGAAGAATTCCGAACGCCGGGCCACATCCCGGTGTGCAGGGAGGCCCAAGGCGGTCTAGGTGTTCGTCAGGGCCATACGGAACTCGCCGTTGGACTCGCTCGTCTCGCCGGGACCGCTCCCGTCGTCATCGGTGCCGAAATGTTGCAGCCCGATGGCGACCATGCCCTGCCTGTCGCTGATGCCCGAACATGGGCTGAAACAAGGGGCATACCTTTCCTCGAAGGCGCTGATGTCGTCGCCGCACTTGGCGTTGAATCATCACCGTCATCCTCATGAAGCAACAACCCAACCCGTGATTGGTGGTCCTATGAAGCGCATCCTTGCCGTCGGTGTCTTTGACCTGCTTCACGCAGGACATCTCCACTACTTGGAGCAAGCCAAAGCCTTGGGTGACCATCTCACGGTGGTGGTGGCTCACGACGACACAGTTCGCAAGCGAAAGCACGAACCGGTGACCAATCAAGACCTTCGTCGCCGCATGGTCGCTGGCCTGAAACCGGTGGATGCGGTGGTGGTGGGCAACCCTCCCGCCGTACCCATTTTTGACATCCTTCCCGAGATTGAACCGCACGTGATTGCACTCGGCTACGACCAGGAGCATGCAGAGGAGAACATTCGCAAGGCACTGCACGAGCGAGGCCACGGCGATATCGAAGTGGTGCGGGTGGAAGGCCTGAGCGACGACCTTGACGGCACCAGGAAGATCATCGCCCGTATTCTTGAACGTGCGGAAAAGAAGGGGGCCTGAAGATGTTCACGGGCATCGTCCAAGGACGAGGAACAGTTGCTTCTATAGAAAAAGGAGAAGCCGTTTGGACCTTTTCCATCAACCTACCGAACACCGAAGGATTGGAGCGCGGCGCCAGCGTTGCCGTCAACGGCGTCTGCCTGACGGCGACCGAGATGGACGGCGACAGGGTGCTGTTTGATGTCATACAGGAAACCCTTGAGCGGACCAACCTTGGAGACCTTTGTGCGGGCGATGAAGTCAACGTTGAACGCTCGCTCAAAATGGGCGACGAACTTGGCGGCCATCTGCTCTCTGGCCACATCATGGGAACGGGTGAAATCATCGCCCGGACCGATGTTGGCGAAGGTGTTGACATGACTATTTCAGCCCCGTTATCGATGATGAACTACATCCACGAAAAGGGATACATCGGTCTCAACGGGGCTTCGTTGACCATCGGGGAGGTCGTCGAACATCAATTCAACATTCACCTGATTCCCGAAACGCTTCGCTTGACGACGTTTGGCTCAATGCAGAAGGGTGATGTCATCAACATCGAAATCGATGCCATGACGCAAACCATTGTTGCGACGGTCGAGCGAATGATGAAAGAGGAGAACCCGGAGGGCAAATCATGAACAAACACATCGGAGTCGTCTGCGGTTCCTTTCACAAAGAGGAGGTTTCGCGGATGCTCGAATTCGCCA
>CALGEM010000328.1 GCA_937881505.1 uncultured euryarchaeote | reverse complement strand
TTATATGGAAGTAGAAAATAAAGAAAAAGCACCGAAGTCAAGCAAACGATTTCAGCGAAGTGTTTACGGGAAAGAATCAGGACAATATGTCGGAGAGCAAGGCCTTTTCTTTCCTCTTTTTTGTTTGATTTTAGGAATCCCTTTGATTGGATTGGGAATTTTTGCAGTCATTACTATGCAAGGTGATGGCAAAGTCGTGCTGTCGGGGATTGGTTTTTGTTTCGGAGGATTCTGTAATTTTCTCGCGGGATTCGGCCTATTGGCATATTTTACTGGAATTGGACCCGAAAAAGGTAGTCACGGTTCCGGCATAGACGGCGACGACAACTACGAAGACAACTCTGATTAATCACACAGAATGAGCACTCGTTTCAGAGGTGGCCCTTGCAATTTTGAAGAAAATTTCAATCCCTGTCTGCAAGAACTGGCGGTGGAATTGATACCTCATTTCCAGTTTCATTAGAATTCAAATCAATGGATTTACGCGGCCAAAGTGATGCAACAATCATGACGAGCATTCCTGTTAAAGACAACATACAGCCCCCAAATGCCCAATATAATTCTTCATAGGCTTCTGGGCCAGAAGCATTTGAATTTGGTAAAAATATTATCAATCCAAGAATTGACAAAATGATCCCAATCACAAATGCAGGGATTTTGCTCACACCACCCCCAGTGACAATGGATGTATAACTACTACACCGTCAATCGACAAAATGATTCGGATAAGTTGTAATGGGTTTTCGGATGACTCCCTGTATATTCACAAAAATCAGATAACATCAGCGTACATGTAAATAACCAGATAACTTGTTACCAAGGATAAAAACACTCCTTGCAATAGTGGTTTATTCTTTTTCAGACCACCATAAATCGCGAGACTTAGTGTGAATACTACACAAATACCTATGCTAATCAAGATGTAAAGAAGGACATCCCACCCACTAGGAGGGAATACTGTAATTTGTATCCATAAACTGACAAAGAAAAGGAGGCTTGGAGAAAAAATACCAAACAAAAATATTAGAAATTCGAGCTTCAAGTCACGAACGTGAAAATCTCCGTCCCACACAAAATCTTTCTTGCAATAAGGACAATCAAACGATCCTGAAGTCCCGTCTTCTAATTCAACATCTTTTCCACAATGGGGACATTGAATTACGACCATGGTAAAACCAGTCATTGCTTTGGCATAAGGTTTGAGCAGTTTTCCAATTCAAAGCGCTCCCTTCACATACCCGTTCACAACAAAAGTACCCTCTGCTTATGGTCTGGTGAACCCTGAGAGGATCTCGCCGAGCGCTGCTTCCAAAATAGCCCCATGGTCGTACGCCTCATCAATCTGCAGGCGGTCTTCCTTCTCTGCCAGCGCAAGCATGGTGTTGAGGGCTCTTGACAACTCATCCACAATCGTGATGCTGGCTTGTTGCGCAGAGCGAGAAAGCGGATTGAGGTCGATGACCACCACCGTCTTGCCCATCGCCACCAAGGCTTGGCATCGGTCCCCGTCTTCGAGGGGAACAAGAATCACGTCACTTTCCAAAATTCCTTCACGATGACACGCCGCTCTCGGGCCTTTGAGGCCAGGAATGGTGGCGTCAGGAGCGTCGCCCAAAACAGTGACATCAAGCCCAAGCGCTTCCTTTCGTTCGTTGATGTAGGACAAAATGGCCTCCATTCGCTCGGGTGTTCGATAGAAGATGTTCACTTCGAGCGGGCACTGCAGGACATCGGCCAACCGAAGCATGTCATCACAAGCCAGCGCTGCGACGTTTCCGTTCACGCTGAGAACCGGGCGCTTCGCAGCTTGGAGGACGGCAAGAGCTTGCCGTGATGCAGCCGTGGCGCTCGGGGTCGTTCGCTCGCCCAGGAGGTAGTCAAACGCTTCCCCTCGCCCGTGCGCGATCATCGCACTGCCCGCCAACATGCCGCGCTTTTCAGCCACTTCGAGGCGGTGTCGCATCAGGAGCGAGGCATAACGAGGATGACTCGGGTCGGCCGCAAAATCGTCCATGCTATCGCCTCACAAGCCTTTGACGAGCATGCTCACATCAAGGGGTGATACCCCTCGGTTGACCACGCTGGTGGACACGACGTCCAGGCCGCACTCGTGCCATGATTTGAGGTCCTTGAACACGATACCGCCACTGGCTTCCAGCACCACGTGTTCACGCACACCCTGGTCTTCCATTTGTTCACTGACGGTCTTGCATTGTTCGGGCGTGAAATTGTCGAGCATGATGACCAGACGGTCAAGCCCCTCGCTCGCCCGACGTTGCGACCACACCATGGCGGCCATCAGGGCTTCTTTGTCGGTTCTTGTTTCCACTTCAAGGAAGGCACCAACGTTGGCCATGTCCACGCTTTGCAAGTAGGTGACCAAGCGTTCAACATGCGTTTCAAGGTCTTCATGCATGCTTGCGAGGTCGTTTTCTTTGATCATCACCGCATCGTCCTTGGACAGCCGATGCGTCAGCCCCCCGCCCATGTGCACCGCCCACTTGTCAAGCAGGCCCCACACCGTTTTTCGCGTGCAAGCAATTTGCTTGGGCGCGATGGCCGACCAGCGCTTGGTTTCGGTGGCGATTCCGGAGAGTTGACCAAGGGCATTCAATGCGATTCGCTCAATCGCAAGGACGTCATCACGGGCGCCGGAAAAGACGGCGATTTCATCACCCGAGGAGACCCGCTTACCGTCGCCTGCGAACCACGAAACGCGAACCGAAGGCGCCCAGATTTGGAGCAGGTAATCCACGACGGCACACCCAACCACCAACCCGTCTTGGCGGGCGAACACGGTGGCTTCGATGGAGGGTCCACCGCCCGAAAGCGGCATGTCAATCCCGTCATCACCGACCATCGCACCGACCCATCGGTCGATGCTGGCCATCAATTTTCGACTCGGCCCATCTTCCATGGTCCACAATTCATGCCCACGGTCGTGGGGCAGGAGCGGAGCATCGGGCATGATGGATGGAATGCGGACGACCTCTTGAAAGCACCCCTCCAAGACCTTTTGATATCCACCTTCTACGGGGGTCATGGTACGTGTAACGGTGGTGGGCGCAGGCATCGCTGGCCTGACCACCGCCCTTTACGCCGTGACCGCGGGCCATCATGTCGTCGTGCTGGACCGAACAGACCGCCTCGGTGGGCGAGGCACCTCACAAACGGTTGAAGGCGCACCGTTTGGGTATGGATTGCATCTACTTCATCGTCGTGGCCCGCTGATGAAGGTCATCAAGAAGATCAGCCGCCTCCCTCTCGTCCTTGCCTCACCTCGTTTGGACCGCCTTCACGCCGTCAATGTCGGGCCGCTGCGCCCCCGAAACAACGTTCGTCTCGCGGCTCAACTTCGCAGGGAACTTCGTCAGGCAGAAGCAACTTCCGAAGTGGCTCAAGCCGCTGCTCTGCTGGCCGGCTCGGGTGTGCTTCGTTTTGATGGCCGCTATACTGCATTACAGAAACAGCGCCTTTCCGTCGTGGGCGAAGGCTGGGCTGGCTTGGTTGGCCGCATGGCGGCTGCTTTGGACGAAGTCGGTGTCCTCATCGAGGCCAATTGCCAAGTGAGCGGCGTCGAACAGGGACGAGTTGTGCTTGAGGACGGGCGGACGTTTGAGAGCGATATCGTGGTGCTGGCCACCGGCGCATCACAAGCGGCCCGCCTGCTCAAACCGATTGACGCCCATGCCCTTCAGAGCGTGAAGCCTGTGCGCGCCAGCACGCTGGATGCCCTGCTCACTTCACGTCCGCTTTCGCAGAAACACGGCATCATCGATGTGCGCGAAGGCGCTTACATCGCCGATGTTGCGAACATTCAGCCCAAGTTGAATCTCGATGGCGCTCTTCTCTCGGCCGTGATGGTTGAGCGGCCAAATGAATCCGCCGAGGAACGAGGTGTTCGCTTTGACGAATTTCTTGACCGCACCGCCAAAGGGTGGCAGCACCACGTCGTTCATCAGCGAAAACAGGCAAGCATCACCGTCCAGACCACCGGAACAAAACCTGCGTATGACCGCTACATTGAGCACAGTATCTTGCTGGCGGGGGAGTGGGTTGATTGCGAGCATGAACTGGCCGATGCTGCGGCAGCGACTGGAAAGCTGTGCGGGCAAAACATTCCTTGAACGCTTATTCACCGCCACGGTTCACCGTTCATCATGCGTTTTGTATCATGGAACGTGAACGGCCTCCGAGCAGCCATCCGCAAAGGCATCGACGGCTACTTCGAGACGCTGGACGCCGATGTCATGATGCTTCAAGAGACCCGCACGCTCGAGGAACAACTCCCCAAAGGGTGGTCGTGGCCGGCGGCGTGGGAGGTAACCCTTCATCCCGCTGAAAAGAAAGGCTACTCTGGAGTCGCAACCGGTACGGTTGGACCTCACACCGTGCTTGGAAAAGGAAAGGGTGGAACCCTTGACGCCAACGACCTTGAGGGGCGCGTCCTCGTTTGCGAAATCAACGGCGTGGTTTGCATCAACACCTACCTGCCAAGCGGCTCAAACAAAGATGAGCGTCAACTGTTCAAAGAGGGCTGGATGGAAGAATGGCGACAATTCATTCGCCCCTATCTGGACGACAAGCGCCCCGTCGTTGTCTGCGGCGATTTGAACATCGCCCACACCGAGGACGATATCTGGAATCCTAAAGGGAACGCCAAGAATTCTGGGTTTTTGCCCCACGAACGCTCGTGGTTCACCGACCTCTTAGCCGACGGATGGACCGATGCGTTCAGGGCGTGTGTTGGTGAGGGCGAGAAGATCTACTCGTGGTGGTCAAATCGTGGACAAGCCCGAGCGAAAGACCGAGGTTGGCGCATTGATTACTTCCTGCTGAACCCGGTTGCTGCGGCTGCCTTGGTGGATTGCAGCATCGTTCGCCAAGGCGGCATCGATGTCTCTGACCACGCGCCGGTGGTGCTGGATTTGGACCTCTAACCATCGGTTCGACCAAACCGGTGCCTCACTTTGGAGACGCACCAATACGCCAAGTCTCGCAGCGGGAGCGGAACCAACCAGGCCAACGGGAACCACATGGCGTAGTACCACTTCATGCACAGCAGCAGGCGAATGGCGCCGGCTGAGCGAACATGCACCTTGTTGTTTCGAACGACGTAGAGGGTGTCCATGGATTGTATTCGTGCCGGAAAGGTGGCGATGAGGGCTTGCCCTTCTTCGGATTGAATCCCTTCAATGTCCAACTCGGCCTTTGCTGAGGTGCGTTTTCGGAGAAAACGAGCCAATCCGTTACACATGACGCAATGGGCGTCGATCAGCAGCGTGGTTTTCGCCATGCCTTCACCCGTTGTGTTGCTCTTCAAGGGCGCTAAAAGCAACCAGCAACGCATCAACTCGGTCCCGAAGGGATTGTAAGTCGCTGTCCATCACTTCAACAAACAATTTGGTACCCCCTTCTTCCGGAAATAGGAAGGGAGCATGACCTTGCTCGCTTGCCGCAGCAGCCATCGCTTCTGCGAGAACGCCATCACCGGTCCAACGAACCGTCATGGTGTGGGCTTCGCTCATGGTAACGCCTTGGGGTGGGCTGATATGAGACTAACCATCCCCCCAAGGCATGGCTCAGCCGCCCGAAGACCCGTTTGTCGTCGCCGGAAGCGGTGGTGTGGTTCTGGGCGAGGCTCGAACTAACCACGAAGGCCGCCGTGCCTTGTTACTGGTCCGGGGTGTGGAAAACACGACGGAATTGCGTTCCCTCGCTGAAACGATGGGCATCACCATCGTCGAGACGGTCGTGCAAAGTGGCAAAGACGACCCTCGAACCTACTTTGGCAAAGGGCGCTTGGAAGACATCGCCGATGAGCGAAACAGCACGTTGGCTGGCCATCCATGGAGCGGGGTAGACTTGGTCATCATCCACACCAACGCCACCCCTCGCCAACTCGTCGGCGTCAGCCAAGCGCTTGGCGTGGAGGTATGGGACAGGGTACGTTTGTTGCTCGCCTTGTTCACCGCTCACGCATCATCGGTTGAAGCCCGCACCCAGGTGCGAATCGCTCAGCTTCAATCCGACCGAACCATTCTCAGAGAATTGGCCAATCAGCAGACCACCGGTGAGCGTGCGGGTTATGGTGGCGGCGGAATCACCGCTTTACAGGGCGTGTTGGCGAATTTGAACAGGGAATTGACCAACTTGCGACGCCGTCAGAAAAAGCACGCCAACGCTCAGCGAGAACATCGACGCCAACGCCGTCGAAGCGGCGCCATGACGGTCGGGTTTGTCGGCTACACCAACGCCGGAAAATCATCGCTTTTCCAGCATTTATCGGGAAAAACGGTGCTTGTAGAGGACCAATTGTTCTCCACGTTGGAAACCACGGTGGGGCGCATGGAGAAAAGCCCGCGAATTCTTCTGGCCGATACGATTGGATTTATTGATAATATACCAAATGCCACACTAGCGGCATTTAAATCAACTATTGCTGAAGCGATAGATGCCGATTTAACGCTCATTTTGCTTGACACCTCTGACTCCCTGCCAGAAATTCAACGAAAATTGGAAACGACTCGTCGCGAAGTGCTCGAACGCCAGGAAATCGAACCCGACCTGCTTGAAGAACAACGTTCTCCTCATGTGGTTCTGACCAAAATTGACAAGGTCAGCGACCAACAACATCAAGCTGTTGTCAACCTTATCGAGGAACTTGGTTTCGAGGACCCCGTCGCCGTTTCGTCCATCACGGGAGAGGGCATCGATTCGCTTCAACAATTCATTCGAGAGCGACTGTTTGGCCAACCCATCATCGTTCATGTTCTTCCCCCCACACATAATTCTCCTGATGCCAGCGAACGCATTGTCTCGGCCTTCTATGAGGATGGAATGGTGGAGGAAGATCGGCGCTCCGAAGAAGACGTCATGACGTTGAAGGTCTGGATGACGACGTCAAAGCAAGCGCAATTGGTTGCTCGGTGGAAAGGGCGCATTGACATCAAGTAGGGCGCACGTCTCCGTAGATGCATGGCGGAGGACGTTGAGGACGACCCAACCTACCTTGATGAGGTGGTTGAGGAAACGCCGATGCTCTTCGCCTCCTCAGAAACGGTGCTTACCATCGAGGACCCCAACCTCCACCCGATGGGCAAGGCAACGGCTATTTTCCTCTTGTTCACCTGCATGATGGGGTTCCTCAACGGGTTGGATTTTGCTTCCCCCAATGACGGTCTTGTTCGTCCAGCCGAGTTTGTCAACCGGTTGGCTCTCATGGCTCCCGACGACACCGCTACATTCCGTGGGACGGTGGCGGACGAGGCAGGACAGCCCATTGAGAACGCCACGGTCTACCTCTCGTGGCTTGATGATGCCACATCAATGTGGGTGTCTGAAGAAAATTTGACCGATGAAGCAGGTGGATTTTCGTTTGAGCGGCTGGACCCGGGTTTGATTCGTGTTGACATTATCGTCACTCGCGACGATCACAGGGATGTGTTTTCCAATCGTGTGGTGCTTTCACCACCGGCTCTCATTGAGCCGATCGGTTTCACCACCATCGACTTTGAATTCCCCTCAAGCGCTGAATTTGCAGACCAGCCTTGTGAGGGGGGCGCCGCTGAATGCGAGATTCGAAACATCGACATGACGTCTACACAAATCAAAAATCCTCTGATGGATGGAGGTGCTGCTACAGGTTATGTGTTGCTTGGGTTCGGCTTCATGGGCGTGGCACTCATCGCAGCTGGTTTCACCCTCTGGGCCTTGAAATCCGGTTCCGTCGTGCTGCTTCGCACCTCTTCGGTACTGGTCTTTTTCACCGCAGGCCACTACTATTCGGCCTGTATTTTCGGCCTGTTGGCGTTCATCTTGACCTTCGCTATTCCAAGGCGGCGAATCCCGCTCGTGTAGGCGAGCGTCTCAAACGGTCGCCGGCATTGACGAGTGGTGGACGTTGATTCGCAGTGCTCCCACTTCATCAAGTACGTATCCAAAGGTGTATTCCACCTTGACTTCATCTCCTTCAGGTGTTGTGAAAAAGTAGTTCCCCATTGCGAGCGCCGTCGTCTCTCGAAGGATGACGCCCGCATTTTCAAATCGGACATTTGTCCATCCCTTGATGGCGAAGCCTTTGTCCTCGGGACAGGCATTGTTTGAGGCGACAAAATAGGACAGTGCCTCATCAAACGTTGGGCGAAATTGTTCAACGGTGGCGAGCGTTGGCTTGAACAGAACATCACCCATCCCGTAGGCGTACAATGTTTCGACATGATTTCGGGCGACCGCCTCATAGTCTCCGCCTTCGTTGTGCGCCTTCGCGATGGCGACAATTCCGTCGCCCCAAGCCTGTTGTGCGTTGTCGATATCATGGCGCGTCATCATGGTGCCTCATCCCTGTTTTGTGTTGGTCTCGGTAGCCTTTCTTTTTTGCTCGGTTTTTCCAAACGGTCCACAATGGAAACAAAGGTGGCGCATTGAGGCGACCTCCTTATGGTGGTGAATCATCTCCTCAGCGCATGGACCTGAAGACGGCGACGTGGATGGTCCGGAATTTGGACCAGCCTGTTTCCATGGTTCAACTCAGCAGCGAAAACGAGGTCTTCGCCGGCGGCTGGGACGGGCAATTAACTCATTGGGACAGTGAAGGCAACCATCGCTGGACCACGCCAACCAACGACCGAATCAGCGCCATCGCTCTCAACGATGCTTCGGTGGCTGTCGCCAGCGGTTTGCATGTCGTCGTCCTGTCTCGTTCCTCTGGAGAAATCCAGTGGTCTGCAGCGCTTGAAGGGAGTGCCGATGAGGTGCAGTGGTGGGAAGACGACCTCGTGGCGGTTTCTTCCGTTTACGATATTGAGCACAACGATTTCATCGAGTCCGCCATATGGCGATTTTCTTCAGCGGGCGAACTTCATTGGGTTGAACGGATGGACGAACGCCCGTGGACCCTCATCGTCGCAGACGAGCAACTCCTCGCCGGGCTTGGACGCCCTCGGTGCGGTTATCTTGACGTTTCCTCCAAACCACCTTTTGAACACACAAAGCCCCCCACTTCTTCCCCCACCACCTGCGGAACCTCTGGAAGGACACAAGGCCTGTTTGGGCAAACCGACGGAACGGTCGCAAACCATCTCGGGGCGGTGCTTTCCACCGAAGAGGGCGCTGTTGAACATTTGACGTGCATGGTGAAAGGCTACGTGGCGACCACGGACGACGGGTTGGCGGTTGGTCGCACCGGAAACGGAGAACGCTGCTGGTCCTCCAAGGGCGCACCTGTTTCAGCTCAAACCGAAGCGATGGTCCATGACGGGGCCTCCCTTCTCTGGTTGGCTCGTGATGACGGTATTGCGAGCACCGTGAACGTATGGGCGACCAATAAAGGTGGAAAACTCGCATCCGGTTCGTTTGCCAAAGTTCACGCGATGCACGGCACGAACGAACGCATGGTGCTTGGCTGTGAGGACGGGAGCGTGGTGGTGTGGGACCGCGAGATGTTCCATCGCCGCTTGAACTCGTCTGGACCTTCACAGGAAGCCGATGAACGAACATCGGCGCTCCAGGCGAAACTTCGTGCGCTTCGACGCTCGTGAGGTCAACTCTGTTTCGGACCGGTCATGTTTTCGGGGCGAACCCACGCATCGAATTCCTCGTTGGTCAGATAGCCGAGTTCCAACGCTGAGGCTCGAAGCGTCGTGCCCTTTTCGTGAGCATTCTTGGCGATCTTCGCCGCCTTGTCGTACCCGATGTGGTTGTTGAGCGCCGTCACCAGCATCAAGGAATTTTCCAAGTGGGACTGAATGTTATCTTCCACCGCCACCAATCCCTCAACGCAACGGGTGCGGAAGGTGCGACATGCATCGGTCAGCAAGTCTACCGAATGGAGGAAATTGTGAATCATCATCGGCTTGAAGACGTTCAACTCGAAGTTCCCTTGGCTGCCACCGATGGTGATGGCGGTGTGGTTCCCCATCACCTGACAACACACCATCGTCATGGCTTCTGATTGGGTTGGATTCACCTTGCCGGGCATGATGGACGAGCCGGGCTCGTTGGCTGGAAGCGCCAATTCCCCAAGGCCACAACGGGGGCCAGAGCCCAGCCACCGGATGTCGTTGGCAATTTTCATCAAGGAAGCTGCCAGGGTGTTCAGTGCACCTGAAGCGGCAACGATGGCGTCATGGGCGGCCAGTTGAGCGAATTTATTCTCAGCTGAACAGAAGGTCAAGCCCGTGATGTTGGCAATTTCGTCAGCGACCATTTGCGCGAAGAGCGGGTGAGCGTTGAGCCCCGTTCCTACGGCGGTGCCGCCCAAGGCCAGTTCAAACAGGTCGTCAAGGGCAAAGTCGAGGCGACGCAGATCGGCGTCCAGTTGGGCAACCCAACCGGACGCTTCCTGGCCAAGGGTCAGTGGAACCGCGTCCATGAGGTGGGTTCGACCGATCTTCACGATGGATTCCCACTCAACTGCTTTGGCGTGGAGTGCACTCCGAAGGGCTCGGACACTTGGCAGCAAGCGGTGGGTGAACGCCTCGGCGGCAGCAATGTGCATGGCGGTGGGAAAGGTATCGTTGGAGGATTGAGCTCGGTTAACGTGGTCGTTGGGGTGAACGGGGGATTTTGACCCGAGAACGCCACCAGCCAACTCAATCGCTCGGTTGGCGATGACTTCGTTTGTGTTCATGTTGGATTGTGTACCGCTACCTGTCTGCCACACGCGCAAGGGAAAGTGGTCGTTGAGGCGGCCTTCGAGGACTTCCTGAGAGGCGGCGATGATCAAATCCCCAACCTCCGGGTCCAATTGCTTGAGCGCGACATTGGTTTTCGCTGCCGCTTGCTTGAGCACACCAAAGGCTCGAATCACGCCCGTTGGCATGGTGTCGTGCCCGATGTCAAAATTGAGCAGTGAACGAGCCGTTTGGCAACCAAAATACCGGTCGCCTGGTACTTCCAATTCACCCATGGTGTCGGATTCAACACGTACATCACCCTTTGGCGCCTGTGGTTGCGTGGCGTTTGCAGGTGCTGGAGCGGGGGCAGAACTGGGTTGACTCAGCCCCTGCTCAATCAATTTTGCAATGGTCGCCGAGCGTCCGCCTTTGCGGCCTTTGCCCACTTTTCGGTCGAGTTTCTTGGCGAGTTGTTCAGGGATGCTGATGCTGATGATACGGCGGTCGCCGGCACGATGTTTTGCCATGAAGAAAAGCCACAGTCGGCATTTAATAAATATGAGCCCGACAGTGAAACCAGCGATGTTCAGCCTCGGATAACGGCCTTCAAAATCCGTAAGGTCGTGCTTTCCCCGGGCGTCATGTTCCCCATCGCGCGCATCTCAGCGTACTCAGCCCACGCCTCGGCCAGCCGCCCTTCGGTCCATGCGTCGAGGAACCACGGATGGATGTAGGAAGAACGGCAGACGGTTCGGGTGTTGCCCAAATCCGAGGCCACGGTGTCGATGACGGCGAGCATGACCTTGTTTCGC
>CALGEM010000327.1 GCA_937881505.1 uncultured euryarchaeote | reverse complement strand
AACGGATTCGGCGTAGGTTGGTTTCACCAGCGCCTCGCCGGCTTGCCGTTGTTTCTCGGCGTAGACCAAACTCCGTCCTTTCCAAATCATCGTCCGTTCCTTCCACGATATTTTGGAATGGTTTACTCGCTCAAGTTCAATCGCAATCTGGCTGGTGACCGCCTTGACCCATGCTCTGTCAAGCCGGTCTTGTTCTTCCTCGTCGTCGACCCTTTCGGGCACATCGGGAAGGTCCATCGTGCGTTCAATCACGACGGCAGCGCGTTCACGAAACCGTTGAGATTCAGAGTAATGAAGCCCGATAGGAACCAACTTCGGAAGAGGTCGTCCGTTCTCCTTTGCGTCACGGATCGCTGCCAAGAGGATACGTGCTGCGCCCGACCGGACGGTGCGAACCCCAGCGTCAGCGTGCGTCACACCCTCGGGGAAAATCAGGACGCTGGCCCCGTTTGAGATGAGCGATGAAAGAGAGGAGAGTCGGTCGGCATTTCGTTGCCGCGAGGCTCCAAGGTCCTTGGAATCGGAAGGGCGCTCGATGGGCACCACGCTTGAAGCCCGTAACAATCGACCGAGAACCGGAATGCGAAACAGCGTATGCTTGGCGACCGTGGTCAATTGACCGGGAAGGACCGACATCATCAGCATCGGGTCAATCAAACCGCTTGGATGCCACGTGATGTAGAGGATGCCCCCTTCATTGGGGAGGTTTTCATCGTCAACGATGTTGATTTCTCGGAACCATATGTTGGTTAAAAAACGGTAAAACCGACGGCAGAGGCGGTAGGAGAGCGGAAGTTTTGGCGGAACCGCCACGCCTTCATCAGCGCTCACCATGTCATGACCTTGGTGGTCTCGCATTTAGAGAAAACGCCTGCAATTAGGCCTCATCGGTGCTTGTTGTTTCCTTTTCTTCGCTCTTGGGTGTTGAGGAAGGTGCATCGGAACGGTCGGTCAGGCGCTTCCAACGTTGGGTTGCTCGAATGTACTTGAGCGGGTGGTCCATCCACGGTTGGTCACATGTTCGGTTATCACCCGGAAGCACTGGACAGTTGTGGTTCACCTTGAGTTTCCCGCAACCTGCAGGTGTGTATTCGTGCTGGTAGACGTGTTGAACTTGATACGAGGTCGTCGCCTCGCTGAAATCGGGCGCTCCACGGAAGAAGTTCACACAGGATTCCTCAGGCAGGGCCAATGTGGCGGACATGGAGGCCAAAAACAAGCGGCCGAAGTGGTTCACGTTCACGCCACCGGCCAAATCGGCGATGATCTTCTGCATGCAAGGTGGCCAGTCGCTCTCCTCTGCCCCCACCAGAGCAATGGCCTCACTGGCTTTGTTGGCCATGAGATTTCGCACCATCCCCACCGGTTCTGCAAGTCGAACTGCGAGGTCGGTGGTAACCTCTGCCATCTTCTCAAGCGCTTCTGCTTCAATGCCCGCCTTGATGCGCTCTCTGAGGAGACGGGCGAGTTTGGCCGAGGAAGCATATTGCCGCTCGCCGTGCAATTTGACCCAACCTTTCTCCACATCGACATTGGGCAGACGCCAGCGACTGCCGGTGATCTTGGGACAGATTTCAATGAAATCCGCAAGCCCGACCCGCCATTCGGAAGACGAGGTCTGTCGTAGTTGTCGCATATTCATGCCAGAGGTCGCCGAGGAAGATGCAGCGCGTCCGGTCGTTTCTTCCACTTCGGTCAAGTATGTTCGGGCGACAGAAGGAAGGTTGGCAGCGTCTTGAATCAAGAGTTGTTCAGCCCGGGCCGCCTCCGCTTGTGCCCATCGTGCGATGAGGCGCTCGTCTTCACTGGCGCACATGACCAGCCGGGCATAGTAAAACGAAAACGCCTCAATTAACCGACCTTCTTCCGT
Source organism: uncultured euryarchaeote (assembly GCA_937881505.1). Lineage (GTDB taxonomy): Archaea > Thermoplasmatota > Poseidoniia > Poseidoniales > Poseidoniaceae > Poseidonia. The sequence continues at coordinate 5,188 of CALGEM010000327.1, read as the reverse complement.
GTGGATATCCCCGCCCACCACCTGAACTCCTTCCTTTGATTGCACGGAGTCGATAAGGCGGATGCGTGCGCGCTGGCGAGCCTGTTCCATCCATGGGCCTTCCAACAATTCATTCAAGTCAATGCCGTGGCGAACCGCCATGTTTCGAATCCAATCCGATGCTTGGGGAAGGAACGGGTAACGCGCCAGCGTGACTTCGTCCGCAAGGGGAGGCGGAGTCTGTGGCACGGGCATGGTGGGAGGAGAAGGCCACGGATTATGAAGTTCAACCTCGGGGTCGCTTTCTTGACCTTAGCCCGCACCGAGGGCATCATGCGACCCTTCCGCGATGCAGCCCTGGTCGCGATTCAGCACGAGGTGCGGGCGCACTACGGTTGGGCTTACACCGCCGATGTCAACAGCGCCGAAGGTTTGCGAAAAACATGCAATGAGCACCCCCATGCTGAGGCCTTGGGCTGGTCGGCCGATGGGCGACGGCAAACGCTGAGAGCGCTGGTTCAGCAGCTTGAGGAAGCACAGAATGTGGTGCTGGTGGGGGCGGCCGTTGTGGAAGAGGATTTGAATCGCAATTGGCCAGAAAAAACCGTCTTTATTGCTGCTGACGGAGCGGTTGGGGCATGCTTTGACAAGGTCGATGTGCTGTGTGTGGTGACCGACCTTGACGGCGGCGACCATCTTCATGAGGCGGTGAGACAAGGAATTCCACTCATCGTTCACGCCCACGGAGATAACGAGGAACAATGGCGAGTTTGCACAGCAGCCTGGGCAAATCAAGGCGGTGCGTCCCTCGTTTTGACCCACCAAACCGATGAGACCTATCCCGACATGCACAACGTCGGTGGTTTCACCGACGGTGACCGGGCTGCTTGTCTCCTCACTGCCCTCGGAGTGCCGCTGGAGCATGTGCAATTTGTAGGCTATGCAGTGGACCATGTTGGACCGTGGTCGGGCGCAACGGACCCGGTCAGGAAATTGGACAAATTGCAGTGGATGGAACGCATTCTTGACGAACTGAATCCGGGATGGAGAACGCAGCGCGAATCCTGAACATGACCCGTTGCGGGCGAACATAAGCATAAGAAGGCCAAGCAGGAGTTTTCACCATGAACGACCGCCGCTCCATGCAAAACACCCTCCTGTGGGTGGTGGCGGTGGTGCTTATCAATGCACTCTGGTTGAACGTGGCCAACCAATCCGCTCCAAACGAAATCAACACGGCGAACCAGTTCCAAACCTATCGTGAGATTGAGATTTCCGCCGTGTTCGGTTCCTCATCAGCCATTCCTGCAGAATTGACCACGGAATTCGGAAGTTTGAGTGTTGATAACGCCAACGTTAGTTTCGCCATCAAGAAAGACAACCAAAGCGAGGTGTTCTCCTGGACAGGTACGCTGAACGATGCGACGCCGGTATGGTCTGGGGAATTAGCGCCGGGCACGTACACGATTGAAACGGTGGTGGACGAGGGTGTTGAGGTGGAACAACGATTGAATCTCAAGCCATTTGCAGCCGTTCAAACGGCGGGTCATGTGGTGCTCACGTTGCTGCTCGTCGCCCTCGCATGGGGCGAACAAGCCGTGCGAGCGCTCTACGCACGCAGGTCGCGTCAAGATTCGGAAAAAACAGTACCAGAGAAAACCCCGTTCAAATCAAAGCAATTTGCCTCCGAAGACGACCCCGGGGCGTGGGATGAAAGTGATTCTCCGTGGCGGGACCCGATTCGATGACTCACAAAAAGTCCGAGAGCGAGAGTTGTTTGGCACGGTCGTTATTGAACAGCGAATCGGCGCTGGAGGCCAACCAGTCAGCGTTTTGTCGGGTGTACAAATCCACGCCATAATGGTCCATGACGAAGCGCATGACCTCGATGTACTTGCGGACCGCTCCCTCCGAAACGGTCAGGGCAAGATTGCCGTTGCACAGCCCACCCTCGGCTTTGGCAACGCCCATGCTCGAAAGCCCACGCCCTGTTTCCTTCTTTGGTTGAATGCAACTGCCCGAAAGCGGCATGCGTCGGTAGGAATGGGCACACTTGAGGCAGCGAACCTTCTGGCGGCCGTAGGCGTTCAAGTTTCCACGCAAATCCGGGAGGAAGTGGGAACGAACCACGCTCGATGCAACCTGCCGAACGTTGACGCCACGCAGTCGATGCCCAAGCGCCAACTGCCCGTTCATCTTGTCGATCATCGTCTCGAGGGTTTTGTAGGCGGAGAGGGCCGGGCCTCGGTCAATGGCAAAACAATCGTGGGTGAACCCATAACCGCGAACAGCGGCTACGCTTCCAAGGCGGCGTTCAACGAAATCCATCCGGTTCTGGATGTCTTTTGGATGGGGCTGTTCCAGCGTCGCCTCGTAGAAATCCCGCTCGTAAAACCAAGCTGAGTCAACGTTGAGTGCTTCCTTGTCGACCTCGGTTGGGTTCAGCCGCGTGGTCAACACCAACGGAGCGTCCATTTGTCCGCCTCGATTGGCCGGCAAAATGTCTCGGCTGAAGTTCAACAAACCGTCCATCAAGAGCATGATAGCATCTTCATCGCCGTCGCAATTACGTCGCTTGGCCGCATGGAAAAGGGGATGGGCGTAGCCTCCTGAACAGTCCGCCCAACCGATGATTCGAGAGAGAACCCCCCCGCTCGTGTGGGGTGCGAGCGCGCAAATGAGATGGCCGATGAGGTCGTCAGCCTTGTCAGCGTTGTAATACGGCTCCATTTTGTAAAAGCGAACCAGCAATTCATCGATGTACTTCGCCGTTCGTAGCAAGAAATCGGCCGCACCTTTGGCGACGATGAAATCCTGAGGGAAAATCTCCAGCGTTTGCTCGTCGTCCTCCAATGGACGACCGCGGTAATCGTGGGTGTAGCCCAAACCGTGGAGCGTTTTCCACGGCACACCAATCTCACGGGGCCGGAAGTGGGTGATGGGAACATCGCTCATGTCGTAGCGAACCGTACCGTCTCGGAAGACGGGGAGTTCGTGTCGGGCGCGAAGAATGCCTTTTTCGATGGCTTCTGGCGTTTGGTCTCGGCTGTTGAGTTTCTTGGTGCACTTCACCTGCGCAGGAAGGCGGTCGATGCCCAAACGGATACGGGCGTCCTCAACCATTTCGTCCATTCGAACGGATTGGACTTCGCCTCGGCGGTAAGCGTTTGACTTCGTTTCCTTGGCTTGTGTTCGCCCACCGCAGGTCTCTCCTGCCTTTCCCTCACCGTGAGCGTCCAAGACACGATGATGGCATCGAAGATACGGTGATTCTCGCTCGCAGACGGTGCACGTGCGGCGGCCCAACTGAACACGAATCGTGTGCTTATCGATGGCGTGATTCAGCAGGCGCTGATTGCCACCATGTAACTCGATGGGGAACAAGGAATGTGTCATCGGGTTCATGATACGAGGGGCGGCCTTCTCGGGTCGACCCATTCGACAACCCACGCGAACCGGTGCACTGTGTTCCCAGCGAAGGTCGGACAGTTGCCGCACGACGACCATGATACCCTCAATGGCGTGTTCATCCTCCAGACGTTGCGCCGCAAGGTAGCCGGCGGGGTCGCTTGGGCCTTCATCGGGGACCGAAGCCGCAGCGTCTCGCCCGACACGGTCGGTCTCAGCGATACCAAGGCCCCGTTGCCTCGCACCTGTCTCCGCTGCGATGCGAATCGTCGCTCGCTCTTTTTCGAGTTCGCCTTTGCGAGCCCGTTCTTCATCGAGTACCAACTTCGCTTTGCGCAGGGAGGTCAAACGGTCGTTGGCGACCTTTGCAGCGTTCTTTTGGCGCAAGGGCGCCGAACCCTCGCTGGAATAGCCGAAGGCTTCGAGGAAGGATTCCCATCCTGCTGAAACCACGATGTCGTCCCCTTCGTGATGATGTGGAAGTCCCAAGAGCATCATCGCGCCCTTGGCGAGGCCGTGTTGCTGCAACGCCCAGCCCTCGGGCAACACCGAGGACATGACGGGTTTTTCCATCGTGAATGAGGGCCCAGGGAAGGTCGATGATTCAACATCGGGGAGCATTTCGGGTTGCAATTCATCCATCATGTTCGCCGACCAGTCTTTGGCTCCACCGGGCAGACGAAGTTGGCGATTGCTGCAGGCAGGTTGAGCGCCCGAAGGTGCATCGGATGCGTCCGTCATCGGTTCGATGACAGCGTCTTCGAGGAGTGAAAGCACAGCAGGAAGCCACTCGATGGGGAGGTCCTTGAACCAAGGGTTATGGGGCGGCGGCAATGAAGTGGCAAAACGTCGTGAACACGCCAGCGCTTGCGGCCATGTCAACGCTACCTGACGTAAGTGTTCGTGCCATTCGCAGCGGACCCAAAATTGAGTGTTCGGGTCTTCGCATTCTTCGGGAGGAAGACCGGGCGTGCCCTCTGGCAACGCTTCACGGGAACCACCGATCGTGTCAATGAAAAAGGCCACATCTTCTTCGGTCGACAGGCTGTCAATCATGTCGCTGGCCCACCAGTCCATCGTGTATCCGGCAGGGACCAAGCGCTTGTTGTTCTCCATGAATTCCCCATAACCGATGACCAATTCTCCGTTGTCCCAGACCTGTTTGACTCGGTTGCGAAGCGCTGCGTAGGAGGCCGGATCATCGATGCGGAGGAAACGACCGTCCTCCAAGACCACCCACGGGCCTTCGGATTCGTCGCAAGGCGTGATGGCGCATGCCTTTCCGGGGCGTTCAATTTTCATTTGTGTCCCGATCGTGATGAAGTCGTCAAGCGCCAACATCGAAGCGGTATTGGTTGAGGCTGCGGCCAATCCCGACGGTCGTGCGCGACCGTATCGCAGTCTGAAACCACCCGGTTGGAGCGGGGCGCCAAAAACCGGCCTGCCCGCGATGATGTCGTTCATGAATTTCGTAATGGGAGCGATTTGTTGACTCTTGAAAGCTGCTTTATCGGTCGTTTCCGTAGCCTTTCCACGGCTTGCGAACTTGGTGATGAATTCCCAGCCTGGGAGGTTTAATCGCTCGGTGTGCTTCTGAATTTTCGGGGCCTTGAGGCACATACCCTCGCCGATAACCAAGAGGACGCCACCGCGAATGCGCGCTTCGTCGATGTTGCGTACATTGCCGTATCCGGCGCACTCAATGCGTTCGGTTGATTCTCCGTTCACCATCACAGGGCATGCCCGAACAATTTCATCAATTTCTTCGGGGGAGGGGCGGTATTGCAAATTGCCTCGGTAC
>CALGEM010000326.1 GCA_937881505.1 uncultured euryarchaeote | reverse complement strand
ACCTCCACCGCCAAAGATGCGAACGTGCTCGCACCCTGCCTCGTCAAGCAGCTGGCGAATGTAGGTGAAGTATTCCACGTGGCCGCCCTGATAGGAGGTCAAGGCCACGGCGTGGGCGTCTTCCTGGATGGCGCAGTCAACGACCGCCTTTGCTGATTGGTCGTGGCCGAGGTGAATGACTTCAGCCCCCGAGGATTGAATGAGGCGCCGCATGACGTTGATGGCGGCGTCGTGCCCGTCGAACAGGGAGGCAGCCGTGATGACACGAACCGGCCCGGTGCTCGTCGTGAACACGACCTCCTCGTCCTCGGCCATGCTCCTTCCAGCACCCTTTGGTTCATCAATTCAAGGGTGGGTGCGGGCCACTTTGACGAGTGAGCACACTGCGGAGATATGGTTGTGCCAATGAGGGTGATTTATCTACGGTCAACCGCGGCCTGTGAATGGGGGACGAACATGGCACGGGAACTCATCAACGTGGAAGCGGTTGACCGCTCCTTTGGTGCTGTCGATGTGCTTCAGGACATCAACCTCAAGGTGAACGACGGCGACCGTATCGGTATCGTCGGCCACAACGGTGCGGGAAAAACCACGCTCCTGAACACCATCAGCGAGCAGAAGCAAGACACGGGCGACGTGGAATTCGCCCCTGGCATTCGCCTCGCCTACTTGACCCAGATTCGGGACCTGGAATCGGATTCAACCATCGAGGAAGAACTCGGTCGCAAAGGCCGTCAGTTCCAAGAACTCGAAGAAGAGATTGCCGCCATTGAAGCCCAGATGGTTGACCCTGCCTTCTACGAAGGCGACTGGGAACCGGTCATGGAGCGCTACACCGAACTTCAGCAAACGCTCGCCTCAAGCGGTGGGGGTAACGTCGCTGGCATCGCCAAGGGCATCCTTGAGCGCCTTGATCTCATCGGGGGTCTTGCTCTCCTTGTCCGAGTTCATCATCTCGGAGTGGGTGATGTGCGTGGGGAGCGCGGCGAACTCGTACGAATCGATGAAACTGTTGATGACGATCTCCCCAATGCGCGACACGGGCTGGTACCCCTCGATCTCCGAGTGGCGCAGGTTGGGGTCCGTCGGACCCATGTAGGTCTGGTAGTTGCGCGCCGCCATTGTGCCTGTGGGGTGGGTGTGGGGTGCGCGGCTTGCTCTCTTTTCTTCAAGGTCAACCAAACGCCAACGGTTAGCGGCCTTTGTTGTTTAAAAAGACGCCGCTTCGGAGTTATGTATTTTTGACACCACGTGCACACACGCGCCCCGCTTCCCTCACTTTTGAACCACGCGCACCCTATAAGGTTGTGTCACGCGCGGCCCCACGCG
>CALGEM010000325.1 GCA_937881505.1 uncultured euryarchaeote | reverse complement strand
AGAAGTTGACCAGCGGGAAAATGGATTTGGCGCCCGGTTGCGAAATCGGCTACTTCCATCAGGACCACGCCACCCTTGACTTCAACCTCAACCCGGTGGAGCAAATCGCCAAACTGCGGCCAGATTTCCAATACGGCGACATCCGTGCAGCGCTGGGACGGTTCCAATTCTCCAACGAGCAGGTCTCAACCAAGCTCTCCCAACTCTCCGGCGGCGAGCGGGCGCGTGTGGCCCTGCTCAAACTCCTGCTCGAGGAAAACAACCTCTTGCTGATGGACGAGCCGACCAACCACCTTGACATGGATTCCAAAGCCACCCTCGAAGAGGCGCTCATCAATTACACGGGCTCACTCATCACCGTCTCTCACGACCGCTGGTTCCTCGACCAGGTCGTCAACCGCATTTGGGAGTTGCAAGACGGCGTGGTGACCGTGTACTACGGCAATTACACCGATTACGTCCGAGCCAAGAAGGGCCTACCGCCCTTGGCTGAAGGTGAAGTCTCCGAAGTCTGAGTTGACGGATGGAGGCCATGGCCGCCTTTACGATGCGTGGCCATCCATGAAAAGCAACATATCAAATGCAAACGGTCGTTGGTTTGTTGTATGATGGAGAAGAAGGTCGCCCTTTCCCTGGTGCTCCTCCTCCTCTTCGCCCTCCCTTCCTACACCGCCCAGGCCGAGGACACGGAGATGGTGGACGCCTTTGGCGACGGTTTTGTTGAGGTGGTCATCGCTGATGCCACAGACGACCTCGATGAGCCAACGGACATGGAATTCCATCCCGGTCGCGCAAACGAGTTGTGGATTGCCAACCGGGCCACGGACAGCATCACGATTGTGCACAACACCGGCCTTGAGAACCAAACCTCGGAAAACCGAGAAGACGCCTACAGCTACCACTTCCTCGAAGAGGTCAGCGCCATCGCCTTTGGTGCCTACCACCCGGAGTTTGACTGGCAGTGGGGCTCGGCTCAAGAGACGGCTAACACCTACTGCGGTCAGGCAGAGGCGAACAATTTCATGGGACCAACGCTCTGGCCATCTTCCCTCGACCACTACGCCGTGGAGAACCAGAACAACAACCTGCTTGGCAGTCATATTGACATGAACCACGAATCGCCGTACGGCACGGGCATCGCTCACGATTATGACAACGTGTACTGGTACAACGACGGTCACTACGGCGAACTCGTTCGCTATGATTTCCAAGAAGACCACGACACAGGCTACGACGACCATTCCGACGCCATCGTCAACCGCTATTCCGATATTCAACTCGGCCACGTGCTCGGTGTTCCCGGTCACATGGAACTCGACCACGATACGGGCATTCTCTACATCGCTGACCCAGCCGCCAACCGCGTGCTGTGGGTCAACACCGACGACACCACCTACACCACCACCGACCTCATGAACGACCCCTCACGTCTGGAGCCCCTCGCAGAATACTCGAGGTTCAACGGCATTGAATGGGGCGTTCTCGCCACCGGTCTCGACCGTCCAACGGGTATTGCCCTTCACGGCGACCAACTCTTCGTCTCCGAGTACAGCAACGGCAACATCGTCGCGTACGACCTCCCCTCCGACGGCAAAGGCGGCACCTATGTGGATGAGATTGCCACCTCAGCAACGGCCATCATGGGCCTTGAATTCGGTCCCAACGGCCATCTCCATTACGTCGATAACGGCCAGGACGAGGTTGTTCGCATCGACCCGTTCACCGACGAGGACGGCGACGGCGTTGCCGACGACGATGACAACTGCCCCATGGTGCCCAACGCCTCGCAACTTGACTTTGACACGGACGGGCTGGGCGATGCCTGCGACGAGGACGATGATGATGACGGCGTGTTGGATGTTGATGACACCTGCATGCGCGGGGTCCTCGGCTGGACATCCACTCTCCAAACGGACCACGACGGTGATGGATGTCGAGATTCGGCAGAAGACAACGACGACGATAACGACGGTGTGTTTGACTTCGCCGATACATGCCCAACAGGTGTATTGGCGTGGTCTTCTGACGGGTCCACGGATTACGACGGCGATGGTTGCCAAGACATCGATGAGGACACTGACGACGACAACGATCGCATCTGCGACGGCACGACGACGAATCTGCTCTGGGCGTGCACTGTCTCATCGGTTGAGGAAGACCTGTGTCCAACGAGCACACTCGGCTTTACCTCCACCGGCAGTAGCGATGCCGACCAGGACGGCTGCGAAGATTCCAGCGAAGACCTCGACGATGATAACGACGGCTTTACCGATGCCGTTGAAATCGCAGCAAACACATCAGTAACTGATGCAACCAGCATACCACTACCTGATTTTACAGAAACCATTGGTGCGGTGATTAATGCGGATGATTCAGATGCGACAGGGTTAGCAGGTGTTGAGGGGAACTTGGCGTTATGGTTGGATGCTGCGAACATTAACGGTGAGAATAATGCTGGCTTAACCGATAACCAAGCCATCGATCGATGGGTTGATATGAGTGGGAATGGGCATCATGCATTAAAAGAGGCAGGAACCCCTAGTTATGAATCAAGTAATAACTTAATTGCTTTCGATGGAACCAGTGATTATTTTATAAGTTCAGTGAAT
>CALGEM010000324.1 GCA_937881505.1 uncultured euryarchaeote | reverse complement strand
CGATGCTTCAACTGGAAGCGGCATCCAAACATACGAATGGAAGGTGCTGTTTGACGCCCCTCACGGCGACGACAGTTTCGATTTGGACGGGCATACTTTCGTGATGAACAGTGCGAGCAACGGCCAGTGGGCCTACCAGTTCAACAACGTCACCGTCGACTCGACTTGGACCTCAGAAAGCCAAATTCGGATTGAATTGATCGTTTACGACGGTGCGGGTAAATTTTCAGAAAAACACCGGATGTACTTCGTGGTGGTCCCCGAAGGGTATGGCGATGCTGAACCAACGATACAACTTGACTTAGGATTGAATGGAACCGAAGTCAGCAGCGACACCATCACGCTCTCTGGAACCGTGCTTGATGGCGCTGAACGAGGTGATGTTTACGTTGAAGTTGCCCTTAACGAGACCGCTTTCAATCAATCAGCCATTTCAAAATACATGTTATCAATTGAAGGGAAATTGAGCAGGTCCGACGCCCTCGATAATGACGATGTGTTTCAATTGAGCCTGAACATTGAGGATTTATTTGATAACACAACCAAAAACCAAAGGGTGTTTATCATGCACTACGAAGGCACGTATCCGGTGCGTTGGGAGACATTTAGATGGATTGACATAATCTTACCCGCCTGCCGTGGAGTGGAAGTTCCTATGAATGTTTTAGAGGCTGAGCCGGAAGCGTATTGGATTTGGAACACGGACATTAGCGGTTGTGAGTGGAGTGGAGATTCCGTTGATTCTGATGGAGATGGTATCCCCGATAGTCCTCCCGACACCGACGGGGATGGCGTACCAGATAACGATGATGTGTTTCCCTTTGATGCAAACGAGTCAAAAGATTCCGACCTGGACGGGGTTGGAGACAACAGCGATGCGTTTCCCTTTGACGCCAACGAAACCAAAGACACCGACAACGATGGGGTCGGAGACAATGGCGATGTATTTCCCTTTGACGCCAACGAAACCATGGATTCTGACAGTGATGGAGTAGGCGACAACTCAGATGTGTTTCCAAATGACGGAAATGAATCGGCAGATTCTGATGGAGATGGAGTGGGAGACAACGCTGATGCGTTCCCTGAAGATGCCAATGAAACCATGGATTCTGACAGTGATGGAGTAGGCGACAACTCAGATGTGTTTCCAA
>CALGEM010000323.1 GCA_937881505.1 uncultured euryarchaeote | reverse complement strand
AAGAACCTCATTCCTCGCTCCCATGGCTAGATAGAATATTTCTGCCGTCAGAAATCCGAGTAATGACAGTGTTACTGTGATTAAGATAACGATCATATTGCAGTGGCTTGTAGTTATTGCGGCCTTATTTCGATCAGATTCACCGTTACCATTTGCTAATTGACCGTACTGATCGTCACCCCAACACTTCACAACTCCATTGTCAAGTTTTACACATGTGTGTTTGCGTCCCGCCTCAACTTCAACCGCTGTGCGTCCTGAAGGTAGATTCACCCATGCCGAACCGGGAGATGTTTGCCCAGTTTCTCCGTTTCCATCTCCAAGATAGCCGTAACCCCAACAGGTGACATTGCCATTGGCCATCAAGGCACAGCCCGTGTATCGTCCAAGAGCGACATCAACGGCTTGATTGGTCGAACCGAGATAGTTCGTGAGGGTAGGCGAGGTTTTGGCGCTTGTGCCGCCTGTTCCTAAGCGACCGCCGCCACCCGTCCCCCAGCAGGCAACACTGCCGTCATCAAGAACGGCGCACGCATGGTAATGGCTGATGTCGATTGCAACAGCCTTTCGACCGCCAGGCATTGGATCGGTGTAGACCGGTTGTGCAGAATTGCTTGTTCCTCCATTGCCAAGACGGCCGTCAGTCCCACGACCCCAGCACATGACTGAACCGTTGTCAAGCAAGGCACACGAGTAATCCATACCCACTTCCACAGCAACAGCTGCACGAGGCAGTGCAACGGTGTGGGTTGGCGAGAGTCGGTTACCTCCTTGGTTTCCATCGCCGATTTGGCCGTAATTGTTTCGACCCCAGCACATGACTGAACCGTTGTCAAGCAAAGCACAGGTGTGTTGTCCTCCGGCACTAACATCGATTGCCTTGCGACCAGAACCTAACGAGTTGGTGAACTGTGGTGAACTCTTGTCGTTTTGATTTCCAATTCCTAGACGTCCAAATGATCCTTCGCCCCAGCAGAGAACCCTTCCGTCATCCCTGATAGCGCAGGTATGGTCTTCACCCGCCGACATAACATCTGGTTTGAGTTCAAAGTCGCCGATGGGCGTCAAGGTTTGGTTGTAGTTAAGCGTGATGTTCTCGCCGAAGTAATTCAGAGGAACGGGCCCGTAATCGTTGATGGTGATGTTGATTTGATCAGAGAATGAACCACCAGAATTGTTAGCCCAAACAGTGTATGTCACAGCCGTAGTTTGCAAGGATTCAGGTGTTCCTGATATTGCACCTGTTGCAGTGTTAAACGACATCCCTGCTGGTAAGGAAGGGCTGATTCCCCAAGATGTTGCTGTTCCACCTGTCGTAGACGGTGTGG
>CALGEM010000322.1 GCA_937881505.1 uncultured euryarchaeote | reverse complement strand
CTGTGCCACTACCGCCAGCGTTGGTGGCCGTGATCGTGTAGGTGGTTGAGGGGGAGACGGCCGTTGGGGTTCCGCTGATTTCACCGGTCGAGGTGTTGAAGGAAAGACCGGCTGGCAAAGCAGGCGTGATTGACCATGAAGCAACGGGACCACCGCTTGCCGTGGGGACGACCGGGGTGATGCTGGTGCCCTTTTCGGCGGTTAACGAACTTGGGCTGAACGTGATGCCAGATGGTGGGGCAACTTCTACTTCAACGGTAATGGTTGCAGTTGCACTGCCGCCGGTGTTGCTCGCCGTGACGGTGTAGGACGTGGATGAACTGACAACGGTTGGTGTTCCCGAGATGGCACCGGTCGTGTTGTCAAACACAAGGCCTGCGGGGAGAGAAGGCGAAATCGACCACGAAACAACGGTACCACCGCCGGAGGTTGGTGTGACCGTGGTCATCGCCGAATCCTTGGTCAGCGAAAGCGTGCTTGGGCTGTAAACGATGGACGACGGGGCAATGTCGTTGACTTGGATGGTCAGGGTTGCCGTGGCACTTCCACCTGCGTTCGAAGCCGTCACGGTGTAGTTCGTGGAAGACGAAACGACCGTTGGTGTACCGCTGAGCGCACCGGTGGAGTTGTCAAAGGAGAGACCGGCTGGCAAGGACGGAGAAACCGACCAGAATGTTACGGCACCACCGCTTGAGGTTGGGGTCACCGTGGTCATGGCGGCTCCCTTTGAAAGGGTCAATGAACTCGGACTGTAGGTGATGGCAGACGGTGCAGCATCGGTTACGAGGATGGTCACCGTGGCCGTTGCGCTACCACCGGTGTTGGACGCCAGGATGGTGTAAGTGGTTGAGTTGGAGGTGACCGTTGGGGTTCCACTGATGGCACCGGTGGAAGTATCCAACGACAGACCGGTTGGCAAGGACGGGGAAATCGACCACGAAACGACGGCGCCGCCGCTCGAGGTTGGTGTCACCGCCGTCATGGCTGAACCATTGGCCAAGGTGAGGGAGTTCGGCGTGTATGTAATGGAAGCCGG
>CALGEM010000321.1 GCA_937881505.1 uncultured euryarchaeote | reverse complement strand
ACTGGCCCTATTTGGTGCTCACTTCTCCCTTTGCGGCTAAATGCGCCGTCAAAGCTGCTCAATCCAATCCCGATATCGGCCGAATACCTTGGTTGGCCATCGGTGAAGGCACCGCCAGAGCCTGCTTCCGCCTTGGGGTCACGGTCGCCGTTTGTGCAAAAGCAAGAAACGCTCGAGAATTGGCGGCATACATCATCGAAACCTTTCCGCAGAACACGACCTTCTACCTGCCGAGGTCCGATTTGGCTGCTCGCGATTTGGAAGAGAAACTCCGAGGTGCCGACTTTGAGGTTGAGTCCTGGATAGGGTATGAAAACAGGCCAAAGGACCTGGATGCCGTTGAGGTTGACCCTCTGGATGTGTTGGTTCTTTCTTCGGCTTCATCAGCCCGTTCTTGGGCGAAAAACGGGCTCAAGGTACCTCACGAAATTCTTTGTATGGGAGAAAACGCCCGGACAACCATCGCCTCTTTGGACCACTTTGACGATGCCCACGTCTCGGTGTTAAGCGGCCCAACGTCAGAATCGCTGGTGGAATGGTGGAAAGAACACAGAGGGAACTGAGATGAACATCAGGCCACGCATCAACCGCTGGACGGCAGCACGCCGAGATCTTCTCTTCGGCGACAGCGTGTTAGCCTCTCTTGTTCAACCGCACTTCGTCGTGCATGGCGTAGGCGTGGATGAACCCATACGAGGCATGCCCGGTATCCATCAGCAGTCGGTTGATGTTCTTCTCAAGACCGTTGAGGAGGATGCTTCTCACGGTGTTCGGGCCGTGATGCTGTTTGGCGTGGTTGACGCCGAGCACAAGGACGAACACGCCACCCACGCCCATGAAGCCTCTTCGCACCTCCACCAAGCGGTGTTGAAACTCAAGGCGGCTCATGGCGAGGACCTTGTGGTCATGACGGATGTTTGCCTCTGCACGGCCACCGACCACGGTCATTGCGGATTGGTCCATGAAGGTGAAATCGTCAACGATGCCACGGTTGAGGTGTTGGTGAACATCGCCCTCTCCCATGCAGAAGCCGGAG
>CALGEM010000320.1 GCA_937881505.1 uncultured euryarchaeote | reverse complement strand
AGACCACCACATTGCACCGATTACGAACGGTGTTCATCACATTACATGGACATCTCCTGTGATGGCGTCATTTTTCGATGAACATTTAGGCGAATGGAGATCTCAACCGCAGTCTATTGCACATGCGAGCACCTTGCCAACAGATGATCTGCTTATTGCACGCTCGGAAGCACGCAAAGAACTTCGAGAATACGTTCATTCAAACACTGGAGTTGAACTCTCACCAAACCGTCTAACAATCGGTTTCGCTAGACGATTCGCAACATACAAGCGAGCAAATTTAGTGTTCAAGGATTTAGAACGTCTTCGAAACATCGGTGCTGGAAAGATTCAATTTGTTTTCTCTGGTAAAGCACATCCAAGAGACCAAGGCGGAAAACAACTCATTCGCGATATCTTCGAATCAGCAGGGCAAATCGCGGATGAAATTCCAGTAGCATTCATTGAGAATTATGACATGGACACCGGCCTTGCGATGACCAGCGGTGTCGACATCTGGCTCAACAACCCCATTCGTCCTTTGGAAGCCTCTGGTACCTCGGGAATGAAAGCCGCCATGAACGGCGTGCCCAATTGCTCCATCCTCGATGGATGGTGGCCAGAGGGCTGTGAACACGGCGTGAACGGTTGGGCCATCGGTGAGGCCGAAGATGACCGAGACGATGCAAGGGACGCTGAAAACATCTACAACGTCCTCGAGCATGAAGTGCTTCCCCTCTGGGACGAAGGGCCGCAGCGTTGGGCCAAACTGATGCGAGCCAGCATCGCCACCTCGGCCCGATTCACCGGGGCTCGGATGATCGCCGACTACCTTCACTTCTACGACCGATTTTCCTGAGCGGTCTCATCTTCGATCGCCGCTTCAAACCCGTCCTTTGGAGGATTTCTTCCAACTAAGGCCAGCATCAGGACCAACAGGAAGACCACACCGACCAAGATATTCCTTACCGTGTCGGCTGACGAGGTGGAGGCGGTGGCGTCATCGTCTTCACATGGTTCACACATCGCAATGGGACAAGGTTCGTCTGCAGGGTGCTCGTAGGTCTCACCGCAGCAAAGGTCACAGGTCTGTGTAGTGCTTTCGTTGGTTGTTTCATTCGTGGTTCCGTCAATGGTTCCGTTGGAGGTCTCGTTGGTGGAATCATCACCCGTTGAACCATCGGTTTGGTTGGTTGTCGTGTTGCCCGTGTCCGTTTGGTTGGTGGTATTGTTCTCCTCAGGCACATCGTAGGTGCAACTGCCGTCGTCTTGGGTCGCCTGAGCGTTGTAGTTGTTCGCTCCTTCATCGGTACAGCCCATCACCGGTGTTGGCGGGTAGGTGCAACTGCCGTCATCTTCGGTCGCAGCGGGGTTGTAGTTCTCGGCGTTCACATCTGTACATCCCGGAAC
>CALGEM010000319.1 GCA_937881505.1 uncultured euryarchaeote | reverse complement strand
CTCAAACCATCGAGATTACTTAGTACTCCTAGTACTAGCGTCCCCCCCGCCCCGGTGCCCCATCCCATCCGCACTTCACTCTGAGCTCAACTTGAAGGTGTGGAGAAGGCATGGGACGAAGCGTCGCGGCCGTTTGGCTGGTTACCCTTCTGCTCTGTTCCTTGCTGCCCAACGGGCTGTACACGTCCGCCTCCATTGAAGAATTGGAGGATTCCACCGTTGTTTCGGCCTCGGGAGCCTCCAACCTCGTCATCGCCTTTTCCAATGGACCGGCAGAAAACGAGGAGATCAAAGGCAACCATGCCTTGACATTCAGCGTCGCTGGAAGCGGGACGCTGGAATCGTTATTGATTGAAATCACCACCGACGAATCCACCTGGACCACCGTGGTCAACTTGACCACCACCCCGTGGTTATTCCCCCTCGATACCACAGGCTACACCAACGACACCTACAAACTCCGAGCCTCGGGCTGGGACAGCGATAGCGAAAGTTTCGCTCTGGCTTCATCGGGCTGGTTCGACATCGTGAACCAAGTGCCCGTCATCACCACCTTCACCGTCCTCAATCCGGATGCGGGCACCGGCAGCAGCCTTTCCGACCGAGCGTGGTTCAACCTCGATTCCCAAGGCACCTTGGCGTTCCGGTGGGGAGCCAGTGACGACGATTTGAAGCAGGCCACCCTCGCCAATGTTCCAGGCCCCGGCACACCGCCCACAGACGGACCTTCATCGCTGAGTTATGGTTGGGATTGGAGCAGCGGAAACATTCAGGAAGGAACATGGTCGCCTCGCCTGACCGTACAGGACCACTCAGGCCTCTCAGCCACCTCCACCCTCTTCATCGGCATCGACCGAACGGGCCCGAGCATCGGGAGCGTCACTGTAGGCGACGGCGACGCATGGCAGCAATCCAGCAGCGTCACGGTCAGCGGCCTCATCTCCGAGGCAGACGACGGAACGGGCTCAGGTGTGGCCAGTGTGCAATACGCCCTCGGCGAGCAGGCGTGGACCTCCACCACCAGTGATTCACTCGCACTTACCCTCGAGGAAGGCATCCACACGCTCAGCCTGCGAGCGGTTGACCGCGTTGGAAACATCGGACAGAACAGCACGGTTACCATCCGAGTTGACCAGACAGCGCCCATCGGCCTCTCGTGGACGGTGGACGAGTTGACCACCAGCAGAATCGGACCTGCCAACATCACCTTCAACGCGGAAGATGCCGACTCCGGCATTGACAACAGTTCGTCCTACATCCAATACGGATTTGATTCCAACGG
Organism: uncultured euryarchaeote; assembly: GCA_937881505.1. GTDB lineage: Archaea > Thermoplasmatota > Poseidoniia > Poseidoniales > Poseidoniaceae > Poseidonia. Next base: position 8,576 of record CALGEM010000319.1, on the reverse strand, counting down.
GGTTGGTGAAACACCGGACCTCTCCGGACGCTGGTTGACCTTGGGCGTCAACGGTCTTTCCGGGCAGGTGGGTTTGGCCAGCTGGGCCACAAAATCCCGTCAACACCTCATGCTGCGGGCTGTGCTTGTTGACGAAGCGGGCAACTCGTTCACGACCCAAGCGTCTTCCTATCAGATTCTTCCCGGCCTTGACCTGTCGTGGAACATCAGCCAGACCAACGTCGACCGCATCGTCGTGAGGCCGGGTGAGCAAACTGGAAACGTCACCATCACGAGCGTGCTCGAATCGAACGAAGACTACGGTGGAAGCGTCATCGTACGCTTGGAAACGGCACCCGCTGACCGTTCGTCAACCGTTGATTGGACCGTCATGGAGACCCGGAACCTCCCCGCAGGAACGCTCTCCAACAGCAGCGAAACGATCGTTTGGCAATACACGGTCCCCCGCTCTGGTCAATTTGACCTGCGGCTCGTCATCGATTTCGCCAACGTCATCGACGAGTACGATGAGGGCAACAACGACAACTACCTGGTAGTGACCGGTGCGTCCTTGGATGCACCCGGACTTGTGCCTTCTTTTGCGCCTTCACTCGTCGTTCTCATCCTCGTCGGCTTTGCTCTGTCCTTCCTCCAGCGCAGGACAAGGGATTGAAAAGCATCGGGCATCACGGCCGACCATGCGCCAGTCGCTTCCTCGTGTACCCAAAGACCGCATCGCGGTCATCATCGGTGCCAAAGGAGCGACCAGCAAAGCCATCCGCGAGGCAGCGGGCTGCCTGAAGTTCATCATCGATTCCGAATCAGGAGATATTGAAGTTGAGTGGGGCGAAGCCGGGACCTATGACCCGGTGAAGGCGATGAAACTCCCTGATGTGGTGAAGGCCATTGGCCGAGGCATGGCCCCGGATGCAGCCGTTCGCCTGTTGGATGACGACCATTTCTTCGAACTGGTCGACCTTCGGGAATACGTTGGTAAGCGCTCCAATCAGCAACGTCGGGTGCGTGCTCGCATCATCGGGCGCCAAGGCAAGATTCGAAAATTGATTGAACAGTTGACCAACACCCAAATCAGCATCTACAACTCAACGGTGGTCCTCGTCGGTGAGGAAAGCGGCTTGTTCGCCGCCCGTCAAGCCATCGAAATGTTGGCCGGAGGCTCCGAACACGGCACCGTCATCGGTTTTCTCGAGCGAGACCGAAAACGAGCTCGTCTCGAGGCCCGCTCATTGGATGTCCATGAAGAGCGAGCGCCTGCCAAAGACGCCTCCGCTGGCTTTGAGGGGCTGGTCCCAGGTCTTGCAGAAATTTCCCAAGAGCGTCGCAACCGACGCATGAAAGCCGCACAAGTTGACCCCGAGGACGAAGAAGCGGTCGCTGATATGATGGAACTCGCTGAAGACGAAGCCATCACGTGGGAAGAAGAGTGATTCACTCCAGCAGTTCGATTTGTTCCACATCGGACAAATCCATGTTCAACACGTCGTACATGGCACCTGCCAAATCAACCTCCAAACCGTTCTTTTGACCCCATTCAACCAGACGAGTGACGTCCCGAACGAGGAATTCCTGAGCCTTGGGGTGGCTATCGACCACCGCTTGTCCAACGTCGATAACGCACGCTCTGCCTTCGTGCCACAGAATGTTGTACGGAGAAAAATCCCCGTGAACGAGTTTGGCCTTCTGCCATGAAATCGCCAAAAAGCGAAGCAGGTCATCGTAAACGGCCTCTGGTTGGTCAATCTCGACCTCACGAAGTTTGGGCGATGGAGAGGTGTCCGAACCCAAGTATTCCATGACGAGGACGTTCTTGTGAACCCCTAATGGATGAGGCACATTGAGCCCCCAACGCGCCAAACGGTTGAGGTTGCGATGCTCTTTGCGAACCCATACTTCAACCAAGTCACGGTGCTTTCGGCGTAAACCGGTGAAACGTGGGTCGCCTTCGATGTACTGGATAAGGTTCTTGAAAACGGCGTTGGATGTATGGAAGATTTTCACCGCCACCGTCTCACCGGCGAGATTGGTCCCGTGAAAGACGTGGGCTTCCTTTCCTCGTGCGACGGGAAAATCCAGCGTGTCGATGACACCGGATTTCATCATCTTGTAGAGCGCCATCAACGTGAGCCGGTCAAAGACCTGATCAAACACACGGCGGTCAACCCAATCATAGGTTCCCGAACCCATCGCACCCTGAATTTTGGCTTCAATGTCGCGAAACATGGTGTTGTATCGCTTTTCCTTCATCCACTCGTAGCGGCCTTCACGGTCGTTCAGACCGCTGAGAAATTCATTCTGCTCCGCACGTTGATGTTCGTCATCAAGACGTTCAGCCTTGGTGCGCTGCTTGTGGCTCCTGCGAGGTTTGCGACCTTTTCGAGGGCGACCGGCCAACTCGTCCCAGTCGTCCTCGTTGACCATGTGGCTACCTCATCGGCTCAAGCAAACAAGGCGTCAATGTCGTCGTCATCGTCGTCATCGTCGCCCTCAGGTTCCTCTTCCACGATGTCATCCACAACAGCGGCAGGGGCCTCTTCAGCCACCTCTTCTGCCACCTCTTCTGAGGCCTCTTCGGCACCGTCATCAGCGAACAGGTCGTCATCGCCGTCGTCGGCAAACAAGTCGTCATCGTCATCATCAGCAAACAGGTCGTCGGCGTCATCGGCGTCATCCTCAGGGACCGCCTCTTCTTCGTCCATGCTGCCCGAAGCGAAGAGGTCGTCATGCTCACCATCATCGTCAACGTTGGCACCCATGCCAAACATGTCAACATCGTCGGGCAGGACGCCTTTTCGAGAGAGGTACATGGCCTGCGTTTTCGTGTAGCGGTGCTTGACGTCCGCCTTTGAATCTTGGAAGTCCCACGGCCAGACGATGATCAAGTCGCCCTCACGAACCCATTGTCGGCGGCGCATTTTTCCAGGGATACGAGCCATTCGGGTTTCACCGTCTTCGCACAACACGGTCACGCGGCGACCGCCGAGAATTTGTGAAGCCAAGGCGAACATCTCGTTGACTTTCTTGTTGGGCATTTTGACACGGATTTTACCGTCACTTGCATTTTCAGGATTCTCAAGACGGGCGAGTTCTTCCACGTCCACCTTTTCCTCAAATCTGCGACCCAATCAGTCTCACCTGCTCCTCCCAGCGGTCAACCCTTCTTGAACTCATCACCCAAAACAGGGCCAAGAAGAGCGTCGGAGGCTCACCATGCGCCAACAAGGGCATTGGCTGCCGATTCGCACAACGCGATCAGCTGGCCTGCTCCCACACCGAAGTAAATCGTCGTGATGAGACAGGCGATGATGGCGAAGCGAACGGGCGTTCCCTTTGGAAGAGGGCCTTCACGACCTTCTTCTGGCTCATGGAAATACATGACCAAACCAACTCGGAGGTAGTAGAACACCGAGATAGCGGAGTTGATGACCATCAGCAGAGCGAGGTACCAAACCCAGTGAATGTCGCTAAAGACAAGGTCGCTGTTGACGGTGACGTCGAGCAAGGCGACCTTGACGATACCCATGATGACCAGCAACTTGGAAACGAATCCAGACAGTGGCGGCACACCGGCCAAGGACATCATGAAGATGAACATGGCCACGGCAAGGAAGGGGTCTCGCTTGGCAAGACCGCCGAGGGATTCGAGGGTGTGGCCGCCCTTCTCCGATTCGAGCAGCGAGAGCACCAGGAAGGCACCGAGTTTGAAACAAACCAGGACGGTTAGGTGGAAGATGAGCGCAGTGACGACCACCAACGCTGCATCGTTACTCATGTCGATGTGGCCATCCTCCCAGTTCAGCGCTCCAATGGCCGTGATGGCAGCGAGCATGTAGCCGGCGTGAGCGACCGAGGAATAGGCGAGCATGCGCTTTGGATTGGTGGAGCCGAGGGCCGCAAGGTTGCCCCAGGTCATCGTGATGACCGAGAGCACGCCGAGGGCGACGAGCCAAACGGCGGAGCCGTCTGTTGCTTCGGGTGAAGCGACCACCAGCAAAATGCGGAGCAAACCGAGCACACCCATGGCCTTGCTAGCGGTGGCGAGCACACCAGCAACCGGGGCGGTGGCACCGGCGTAAGCGTCGGGTGCAGCGAAGTGGAACGGTGCGGCGCTGACCTTGAAGCCAAAGCCGACCAGCAACATGCCCAATGCGATGAGTGGCAGGGCTTCCATGCCGTTTTCAGCAAAGGCGACTGAGAGGTCGGCGAACTGGAGCGAGCCCGACCAGAGGTAGAGCAGCGACAAGCCGTACAGACCAACACCGGACGCCACGGAGCCGACGATGAAGTACTTCATACCGGCCTCCGTACCTTCTTTGCTCTCCTTCATGAAGGAGACCAGCACGTAGGTGGAGAACGAGGCCAGTTCGAGACCGATGAACAACATGAACAGGTCCTGAGCAAGAGCCACCACGGCCATGCCAAGACCGGTCGTGATGAGCAGGATGTAGAAGTCGACCTGACGTCGGTTATTGTACAGTCCATTCAGGCTTCGGTCGGCTCGACTGGTCGCAGGGATGCGGTTCACCGAGGCAGCGCTAGCAAGGGCGAGTGCTCCGAAGAAAATCAACTCAAACATGCGGCTGAACTCATCAATTTGCAGCATCACCGTGCCGCCAGGGGTCACGATTTGCGTCTTGATCATCCCGTTGACAAAGGACATCGCTGTCAATCCGAAGGCGATGGTGAAGAACACCGTGGCAAACAAACCGGGGAGGCGAGGGTCGCTGTCGAGTTTACCGCGGCGGCCACCGAGCAACCAAGGCACACGAATCTGCGTCAACGGAATGCGGAACTTGGCGTCGCCCATGTTGGGGACGATCATCAAGGTGAACAAACCGATAACGAGGACGAATTCGGGTGCAAGAGCGAGGACAAAGCCTTCACCAAAGGGTTCAATTCGCTCCATTTCAGGCACCTCCCGTCAAAATTGGAATCAAGAGCGTTTCAAAGAACGCCACGGTCCATCCGTTCATCATGTCAAGCGCAATCCACGGCATGACACCGAAGAGGATGGTGAAGGCAGCCATGATGACCATGGCCAACTTCTCAGCGTCGCCAATATCGGGCACAGGTTGGCCCTTGAGGCTCTCAGGAGGCTGCGTTTCATCGCCACCCTCGAAGATGGTGCGCTGCATCGACCACAAGTAGTAGGCAGCGGTGATGGCCAACACAAAGGCTGGACCAACCATCCAAAGCACGCTCCAGCCCTCGGCGGCAATGAAGTGCCACAGGGCCAAGAACATCATGAGTTCAGCGACAAAGCCCGCCAGAAGCGGCAGGCCGAGCGAAGCCATCCAGCCGAACATCATCGAGGTGGCCAGCCAAGGTGAATGCTTGGCCATGCCCCGCATGGCGCCAATTTCCATGCTGTGGTAGTGGTGCTTGAAGGCGCCACAGACAGCGAAGAGCATCGGGCTGATGATGCCGTGAGCGAACATCATGAAGAGGGCAGCAGCCCAACCAAGCGGCTGCATGGTGGCGATACCGATGAGGATAACACCCATGTGAGAAACCGAGGAGTAGGCGACCATTTTCTTGAGGTTGGTTTGGCCCAAACAGACAACAGCACCCCAAACGAGGGAGATCATACCGAGAGCCAGCAAAGCGAACTGGAAGTGCTCGGCAGCGTGAGGGAAGAAGGCCAGCGGTAGGCGGAACATACCGTAGGCACCCATCTTCAGCATGACACCAGCCAGCAGCATTGAACCACCGGTCGGGGCTTGAACGTGAGCGTCGGGCAACCACGTGTGGAAGGGCACGGAGGGCAACTTCACGAGGAAACCGATCATCAACATCACGAACAGAATCTTCTGCAGGCTCTCACCGAGGAACCAGGCGCCCCCAGCGTTGGCGGCTTGGGCGTGAGCGGTCAGGGTCGGGATGTCGAAGGTGCGGCCGGTCCAAGCACCAGCGTACGAGAGGTTCTCTGGCTGGAGGAAATAGACGGTGACCAGACCCAAGAGCATGATGACCGATGCCGTGAAGGTGTAGATGAAGAACTTCTGAGAAGCGTACTTTCGGTCGTAGCCTCCCCACTTGAGAATGAGGAAGAACATCGGAATCAAGGTCAGTTCCCAGAACACGTAGAACATGAACAGGTCCAACGCCACGAAGACACCGATGAGCGCACCGCCCATCATCAAGACGAGGGGGAAGTACACGGCAGCGTTCTTCTCGTTCCAGGTGGCCACGATGGTCACGGGCAAGAGGAAGGTCGTGAGCCACACCATCGGGAAGGACAAGGCGTCCATGCCCACGCTCCAGTGAATGCCAAGGGATTCAATCCAAACATAGCGGAACTCGTAATTGAATGAGCCAAAGGAAAGGGAAGCCCAATCCTTGGTGCCCTCAATGAATTCGTTGCCAAGGAACATGGCCGTGGTGAGCGCTAACATCAGCAGCGAGAAGAGCAGTGTTGCCATTCGAATCGAAGGGCCCATGCGGTCACGTGCAGCAGGGGAAGCATAGGCCACGAACGCCAAGATGGCGATGCTGCTGACAAGCGGCAAGGCGACCAGCGGGATGGAAATCCAATCGGTCGTCAAGCGACCACCCCCCAAATCAAGGCAAAGAGACCCAAGGTGCCAAGCGCCGCCATCAAGATGTAATCGCGGGCTGAGCCCGTGGTCAGCGAACGCAACTTGGTCGAAAGTTGCTGAGAGGTTCGCTCAATCGTCTTCACCGTGCCGTCGATGACGCTGGAGTCGGCCTCAGCGGCCTTGAAGGAAAAGGCAGCGACGATCTTGAGCATGGCCATGTCGTAGTAGTGGTCGAAGTAAAGCCGGTTCTCAAGAGCCGTAGCGAAGCCGGACGTGGCGAAGGAGGAATTGTCCCAGTGGTAGCGACCCTTCACGAACTGGTTCACGGCGAGCACGGGGCCAAACCAAGGCAGAACGTCTTCGCCCTCGTCGAGCTTGCCACCGTACAGGGACAAAGCAAGACCTGGGCCCACCACTGCACCGATGAAGAGCGCAACATAGGTCAAGATGAAGAAGAAGGCCTTCTCGTTGGCAAAGACGTGCTCCATCTCGTAGAGGAAGCCACCCCACAGACCACCGTGGTCGGACATCAATCCATACTCGATGTCTGGAGCCCAGTGGGTAAAGCCCATGCTGGCAAACAGAATACCAGCGAGGCTGAAGAATGTCAGAATGAACAACGGCGTCTTGATCCAGGTGTTCGTGGGATGGACATGCGCTGCGACATCGGTCTTGGGTGAACCGGCGAAGGTCTTGAGCCACATGCGGGACATGTAGAACCCGGTCATGGCTGCACCCAGAAGCACGCACATGGCGGGGTAGAAGAAACGAGGGTCTTCCAAAGCGACCCGCCAGGTGTTGGCGATGATGCCTTCCTTTGACCAGAAACCACCGATGAGCGGGAAGCCCATGATGGAGAGTGAACCAACGAGCATGGCCGTGGCGGTCAGGGGCATCTTCGAGGCCAAGCCACCCATGTTCTCCATGGACTGGGCGTCAAACTCGTCGTGGTGGTCATCGTGGCCACCAAGCGAAGCGAGGTGAACACGGCCGAGGGTCAGTTCCAGTTCGGGGACGTTGATGCGTCCGTTACCGTCCATGTCAACGGCCTTCATGAGCCGCTGCATGTCCCACGGTGGGAGATCGGCGATATCGGCCTTCTTGAGCGCCGTTTGGAACTCGTAGGTGTCAATTTCACCCGACTGGTCGAGGTCGATGGAATTGAAGAAACCGAAGACGGATTGCCCGCTGTCAGCCAGATAGTTGGCGAGCATGAGCAGTTCCTCGGGTTCCTCATCGTGATGATGGTCATCGTGCGGGTGAAGGTGGTGGTGGGCGTGGTGCACTTCGTGAATCACCGCACCGCTCGCCATGAAGAGCATGCCCTTGGCCATGGCGTGGTTGAACAGGTGGAAGAGCGCTGCACCAAAGGCCACGATGACGATGCCGTGTGCTTTGTAATCGTGGTGCCAGTCAAGGGTGTTTGCCAGGTAGAGCGCTGCGCCCAAGCCGGTGAAGATGTAGGCGAGTTGGGACATCGTTGAGTAGGCGAGAACCTTCTTCAAATCGTGCTGGACAAAGGCGATGGCCGCCGCCATGACCGCCGTGGTTCCACCGATAGCGGCGATGATGAAAGCCAAATCGGCCAGCTCACCGTGCATGGATTCTGCACCGAAGAACGGGAACATGCGGGCAACGAGGTAGAGACCAGCGTTGACCATGGTCGCAGCGTGAATGAGGGCTGACACGGGGGTTGGACCTTCCATGGCGTCGGGCAACCAAACATGGAGCGGGAACTGAGCGGATTTGCCCACCGCACCGATGAACATCAAACCGAGCGCCCAAGCGAGGGTGCCTGGGTTGGAGGCAGCGACCTTGTCGATGTTGTACTCGTTGAAGACCACGGCGTAGTCAAGCGAGCCGAAGAGGTCCCATAGAACAGCGAGACCAACCATCAGGAAGACGTCGCCAACACGGGTCGTGAGGAAGGCCTTCTTGGCAGCATAGGCGGCGCTGGGGCGTTCGTAGTAGAAGCCGATGAGCAGGTAGGAACAAAGTCCCATCAATTCCCAGAAGATGAACAACCAAAGGAATGAATCG
>CALGEM010000318.1 GCA_937881505.1 uncultured euryarchaeote | reverse complement strand
TTTGTATCGAACATGCTTCAAGTGCGGGCAGTAGTACACGCGGGATATCAATTGGTTTGTTCTCAAGTCGGTGAACAAGTGAAGGTACTGAGTCAGCGTGTACTGTAGAATATGCACAGTGCCCTGTTGCCATTGCTTGGAACAATACATAAGCTTCAGCACCACGAATCTCACCCACAATGATGTATTCCGGCCGTTCACGTAACGCTGCTTTGAGCAGTTCGAACTCACCGATGACACCGTCATCGCTCTCACCACCGAACCCTTGCCGAGTCAACCCCGGCACCCAGTTGGGTTGAGGGATGTTGACTTCACGGGTGGATTCGATGGACACGATCTTCATTTGCCAGGGGATAAAAATGCACATGGCGTTCAAGGTCGTCGTTTTTCCAGACGCCGTACCGCCGACGAACAGCATGGGCACTTCGTTCTGGAAGGCGATCCAAAGATAAGCGACCATCAAGGACGACATGGTTCGGAACGCCACGATGTCGGCCGGCGAGAACGGGTCGTCCTTGAACCGGCGAATACAGAAGGCTGAACCGCGGGTTGAGATTTCATGGCCTAGTTTCATAACGATACGTGAGCCATCCATCAGCGTTGCATCGAGCAAGGGCTCAGCTACCGAAATGTGCTTACCACAACGTTGAGCGAGTTTAATCACATAGGATTCCAATTCTTCATCGGTCTCCCAAACACAGGTGGTTTCCACCGATTCGAACTTGCGGTGGTAGGCGAAGATGGGGACATTGGTCCCGTCGAGTGAAATATCTTCCACGTTGACGTCGTTCATCAGCACGTCCATCTTGCCGTAGCCAATGAGGTCTCGGCGCAGGTAGTAGAACAGTTTGGACTTTGATTTCTTGTTGATTTTCATGCTGTAGGATTTGATGACCTTGTCCATCGCCGTGCGGACGTAGGCTTCTGGATTGGAATCAATCTCCTCAATGTTGGCGGTCAACGAGCGAATGAAAATGTCCATGATCTCATCGCGTTGCTCCTGTTCCTTCTTGGTCAAGGGAGGCTCGATGATCTGGTAGATGATGTTCAGCGTTTGCTTGTCACGAACGATGCGAGCAAAGGCGTGTGGAGGCATGACAGGGTACTTGTCAAGTTCATCGTATTGCGCTCGTTGTCGGGCCCTTTGTCGGCCACCGCCACCGCCCTTTTTTCTTGCCATGGTCACCAACCCCCGCGAATGCAATTTGCTACAACATCTCCCCGACTATAACACTTGGGTGAAAATCGGGCGAAAAACGGCCTGCTGTGGCGAATACATTCGACTCGACGAGAGGAGTTCAAGCGTTGCGAACATTCTCGAGCCAAGCCGAGCAACGAGCCTGAAATTCAGCGAGTTCCACATCGTTCACGAGCACATCGGTGGCGCCGTTGATGAGCACGTCCAAACCCCATCCTCGCTCCCTTTCGTTTCGCGCCTCAAAGGCCGCGCGGTCGCCGTCTTCCGAACGACCTCTCTGAACGATGCGTTGGAACCGCAATTCATTGTCTGCCTGTATAGCCACGGTGCGATAAGCGCCGTTCCAGCGAGCGGAAAACACGGCATCCTCAGCCGTTCCTCGCAGCCCTTCGATGAGCACGAGGTCATGGCTTTTGAGCAACTCGTCCACGCGATCACAAAGCCGGACAGCCAGAACATCCTCGCCGTGTTGAGCACGAAGTTGTGCAGCAACCTCACCAAAGACATGTGGCTCCTCCACAAGACCTCGAGCCCGCACTTCCGCCCGAATCATATCCCCCATCGACACGATAGGGACCTTCGCCTCGCTCAAGACAGCGGCGAACTCTCCTTTCCCGGACCCGGGCATGCCGCACACCGCCACCACCTGAGCCATGAGGTTGGCTCATGACCGCCGCTCAAGAACATACCTGCCCGAACGACGGTGAAGTTCAGTTTGAGAACTCGGAACGGCCCCATCGCTTGTCCATCAGTTTCCACAACAGTGCGGATGCAAATATCAGGCCAATCGAGATGGCGATCATGCCCATGTAGCCTTGTTGAACCATGGATTCATCGTACATTTGAGCGGTAGCGGCAAGACCGTCTTGGCTGGCTCGCTCCCACCAGTTGCCGTACAAGCTGACATCGCCTTGGGTAAACGAAAGGAGGAAAAGCCCCAGCAGAGGAAGGACGGTGCCAATCCAAAACCACACCATGATGGAGGCGTCAAAAATGGCCTTGTTGGGGCGCAAGCCCATCAAAAACGCCGTCAGAGCAACGATGTAAACGGAATTGGCGAACATGACGATGATGCTGGTGGGCAAGGAAGCCCACTCATCCAAACGCCACGCCATCAAGACGATGAAAATCAGCGAAATCCATGAGGTGGCCAGGAAATACACCACGACTTTGGCACGAATCAGGTCGGGGACTTTCAGCGGTAAACCGTTCATGAAATCCGGTGAATCAAGGATGGTTAACCACGAGTAGAAATTGAAACCAAAGAACCCCAAAAACGGGGCATAGGAAAGGAGGTTGATGGGAATGGGAGCTTCTGCAAAATCCACGAGCCACGCCATGCCAAGGAGAACCAAGAGCGGGATGGCGTAGGAGACGGTCATCTTCTTGATGGCCCCCGAACGGAACAGGTCAACGAATTCCTTGGCGACGATCAAACGGATGTGGCCCCTTCCAAGGAAACCGAGTCGAGCGTACATCGGCGCCAGCAAATCGCCGCGCTCCACCACACTGACATCAAAATCATCGAGAATCAAGAGCGAAGCGAACAAGCCCAAGCCCAGGGACAACGCCAGGCCGAGAAGAATGGCCACCCCGCTTTGAGAGGACTGCGCCGCCAAACCCCAAAGCAACACGTCAACGGGGAGATGACCCAAGCCGACGCCGATGCCTACAGCGACCACGATCGCGGGCCCGACCACGGTGAAGGGCCGACCACGAAGCCAAAGTGACGAGGCCAAGAAAGACAGGGCCAAGCCTTGTCCCAAGGTGGTGGCCATCGCCAGCCACGTCCACGGCAGGGAACTCCACAACAGCGGGGTGCGGATACCTGCGAAGCCATCGAGAAGAATGCCCAAAGCCATGCCGGCGATGATGGGCGTGAGAATCAAGAGAACATAGAACAGAACTTCCTTGACGAAGTACACAAAGTGCGCCATGGAATTGGGAAGCGGTTGAAGAGCGGGGGCAGCGAGCAGGAAATTCTTGCTCCCCGTTCGCCGAAGAATGGCGTCTCGGCCCATGAACGCAAAGGTTCCCATACCCAAGGAGAACATGAACATGGGCAGATGAAGAGCGAAACGCAGTTCCTGCCAGGTGAACGTCTTCGAATCGATGTCCGATGTTTGTGCGGTTGAGTCACCCACCAGGAACTGTAGACCGATGGTGGAAATGGCGGTGACCAGCGTCAGCAGGAGGGGGAAGAGGACCATTTGTCGTTTCTTGGCAAACTCCACGCTCTTTCGTGCCTCTTCCACAAACATGACGCGAAACGTGGCAGAAAAGGCCGCCCAGCCCCTCAGGGGCTCGTTGAGCGTGACGCCGTGAGAGGATGTTCCGAGCGGGCCGCTTTCACTGAAATCTTCGTCCGTCCACGAACGCGTTTCAATGAAGGTGCCGGCCATGGTCATTCCTCCGAATCGTCCACAACACCCTCGTCGCTCAGTCGCTCAACATCCTCAATGGACCGTCCGACCAGCCGAATGAACACGTCTTCCAACGTCTCGTTTTCCGACTGTTTTAGGCCCTTGACGGTGCCTGCGGCCAACACTTTTCCATCGTTGATGATGGCCATGCGATTGCACATTCGTTCCGCCATTTCGAGGACGTGGGAGCAGAGGAAAATCGTGCCTCCTTCGGCCACGTGGTCCAGCAACCACTCCCTGCACTTGCGCTGGTAAATGGGGTCGAGGTTGGCAAATGGCTCGTCGAGAAACAACAACTTCGGTTTGTGGATGAAGGCGCTGGCGAGCATGACTTTTTGTCGCTGGCCTTTGGACAAATCCTTGCACATCGTGTCCCTTTTGTCTTGAAGACCAAACCATTCCAGCCAGTGTTCAACTTTGTTTTTCATGTCCTCCACGCCACGCAAGCGAGCGACGAATTCCAAGAATTCCGCAGGGGTCAAGAAGGAGGGAGGGGACTCAGATTCAGGGACGATGCCGATGTTCGCTTTGACTTTCTGAGGGTCGTTCACCGCATCAACGCCAAGCACCTCAATTCGGCCTTTGCTGGGACGCAGTTGCCCGGTCAGGAGTTTGATGAAGGTGGATTTTCCCGCACCGTTGGGGCCGAAGACACCGAAGAATTCCCCCGCATGAACCTGAACGTTCAATGGATGAAGGGCGATGAAATCACCGTATTTTTTGGCCATATCCACGGCACTGACCATCGGTTTGTTTTCCTCAGTCATAAATCGGTGAAGCCGTCTGTGAATATCATACCTTGCTTGGCCTTCATTGGAGCGGGGCGATGACATCAAGAAGAAGCGACGGTTCAGTCAACCCATGAACACCCCGGAAAGCGATGTGATGAAGGTCGAGCTCCACCCTCTCAGCGAAGAGGCAGACCTCGGATTCTTTGCCTGCATGACCATTGACCGCCCCGACAAATTGAACGCCCTGAACGCCGATGTGATGGCTTCGCTCAAGGCGGTCTGCGCCTGGATGGAAGCGACCGATGAGGTGCGCGTCTTGGTGGTCACGGGTGCCGCGCCCAATCCACCGCCCGAGGGTAAGCGGGCCAAGCCCCACGCCTTTGTTGCCGGAGCCGATATTACGGAATTTGCCGGCGCAGGCAGTCAAGTCATTCGCGAGCGATTTACCGACAACGCCGTTGAGGCCTTGTGGAACCTCAGCAAACCCACCATCGCCATGGTGGACGGCTTTGCCCTCGGTGGCGGCTGCGAGGTGGCGTGTTCCTGTGACATTCGAATCGCCAGCGACCGTTCCACCTTTGGAACGCCTGAAATCAACCTCGGATTAATCCCCGGCTACGGGGCGACGCAACGACTGGAGCGTTTGGTCGGCTACGGCAAGGCCCACGAGATGATCATGACCGGCGACATGGTTCCCGCAGATGAGGCTCATCGCATCGGTTTGGTCAACCACGTTGTCCCACCCGAAGAGCTGCAAGAAACGGTCTTTGCCATGGCCAAGCGGATTGGAAGCAAATCCTCTCACGCCCTTCGTGTCGGAAAACAAACGGTGCGCTCCGCCCTTGATGAAGGGTTGACCGACGGTGTGGAAACCGAAGCCATCGCCTTCGCTGGACTCTTTGACAGCGAAGACAAAGAAATCGGCGTTCAAGCATTCCTA
>CALGEM010000317.1 GCA_937881505.1 uncultured euryarchaeote | reverse complement strand
TGCTCAGGTATTGACAAATCAATGGGCTTGCAGTGGGTCTTGTCAGACGCTACCCACAGCTCAAGCCATCGCTGGCGTGGTATCCGCTCCATCCTCGCTGTATTCACGGGTGACGAGCAAACCGAGCAGGGCGCCAAGCGGCGCCACCATCATCGACAGCACCAGAACGGGCATCGAGATGTAAATCGGCTTCTCCGTGGCCACCAAGCGCTGCCACGTCCAACGCCCGACAAACAGGTCAAAGGCCAGGTAGTGCAACCAACCGATGAGGATGACCTCCCGCTCGGAAAACAAACCGACCACGATATCGGGCGTCGGCATGTCGCTACCAAGTTGGATGAAGATGTCCAACAAGTTCGGAAGAACAGCAATGGTGTAGGCGGCGGCCAACGGGGCGAGGTAGACCCATTCGTTGCGAAGCATGGCCGCCGTTCGTTCGTGGGTGGGGGCAAACCACATCATGAGCCAAAAGGGGAGAATGTAGAGGCTGGAAAACCAAAACAGGACATCGATCAAGGCGACCATGTCACGCGCCACCCGTCTCCATGATGTTCAATGCTTCTTCCAATACGGTGGTGTTTGCCCAGTATGTCTTGGAGGTCCACACCAGCCGACCTTCGCTATCGAGCACCTGGAGGGTGGGGGTAACGGGGTTTTGGAAGGCACGGTAGAGGTTGACGTCCGTCATGCGACCGGTTTCCACATCAATGACATTGGTGGATTCGGAGGGCAGCAAGAGCGGCCAAGGCGTGTAGGTGGAGGTGTTGTTGGTGGTGTAGCGTTCTCGTACGTCGTTGGTGGACTCAAAGGCAGGATAGCGATGGACGGAGACGATGTTCGTGGCGTTTGAGATGTTGCCCGCTTCAATCTCTTCGCTCAGCATGGTGGTCCAGTCGTGGCATCCACTGCACCCTGCCGCAACCCAGAGTATGAGAACCGGGCCGTCAAAGGCTGTTCGAAGGTCATGCTGGGGCCCGTTGTCCACGGCTCGGTCAAAGGTCGGGGCCGTGAACGACATGCGCTCGGGGATCGGTGAAAGCGCCGCCTCTTCTTCGGCTGGAGCCTCTTCCATGGGTGCGGCCGTGCACCCGGCCATCAACAGGAGGAGCACAAAGACGGACACGAGCTTGGCCACACGTTGCATGAATCAACCTCCGCTGGTTTGTATTTCAACGCGTGTTCTCACCAAGCGAAGTTGAGCACCCAGTAGATGGCATCCCACCACGTGCATTGAATTGACAACATGAACGAACCAAGCAGGACGATTCTCGCACCGGAAAGTCGCTCTCGAGCAGGCCAGACGAGCACCCCAAAACCAACGGCGGCCAAGCCGGCGGTCCAAAGCACGGCCACGATGGCCACAGCCACGAGCATGCTCGGGCCTTCGATGTAAATTCGAGTTAAATCAATCCAAACCAGAGATGTCAGCAGAAAAGCCGCATACAAAGCAAACAGCCGCTGAACACCTTTCCCATCGTTTTCTTTCCACGGCCAGTGCAGAGAAGCGACCTCTTCCTCACTCCAAGCCAAAAAGAACCGGTGGAACATCATGAGGTAGCCGGCAGCCGCCACAAACATCCACGGGACGATGAATGACTGCATGCCTTCGGAAACATCGCCCCAGTACACCGTCGGGTCGTCAAAAGCCCCGACGCCTCGCCAGTAGGACAGTAAGATGAGCGGGCCAACGATGTTGGCAAACCAAAAGACCGTTTTGCGTCTCATTCGCTCTCACCTTGGGCCTTGGCTGCCGTTCGCTTCAGGAACGGGCTGTAGAGGGCGGGCAGGATAAGCAAACTCGAGAGCAAGGCCAGGGTGATGGCCACCACGAAGGCCTGACCGAACAGGCGAAGGGGCAACAAGGCCGAGAGATTTAGCACGGCAAACCCACCGGCCGTCGTCAAGGCTGCACCCGCCATTGCTCGCCCCGTGGTCGCGGTGGATTTGGCCACCCACTCTTCAGGTGCTGCGAACGGTCGATGCTCCGCTTCTTCCTCAAGGCGAGTTGTGAAGTGAACAGCGTAGTCCACACCCAGTCCCAGCGAAAGGGCGCCGATGGTCACCGTTTGCGAGTTGATGTTGTAGCCCGTGTAGCCCATGATGCCGTAGACCCACACAACGACCATCATGAGAGGAATCCACGAAACGACGCCTCGCTGAAGACCTTCCTTGAGGTCGTTGCCGTTTCGTACTGTGTGAATGCCCACCAACATGAACAAGATGACCATGGCCACGATTCCGGTTGACTGGACCGAGGCGGTGGCCACATCGGCCGTAGTCTGCGCGTTGATGAGGGCACGGCCACTCAGGCGAAGGGTGTAGTCATCACCGGCCTGCGCCGACAGGTCATCGAGGGCAGCCTCGATGCTCTCAGCAAGGTCAACGGTGGCGCCCCAGTCCAAGGTATCAGCTTGGAAGGACAGCACGGTCTGAATACCGTCCCGGGCGAGCAGGCTCTTGGTTGCCTCAATGCCCGTGGTGTTCTCGAGGGACCACGCGAGAAGGTCGTCGTAGCCGGTGGCATCACCGGATTCAGCGGCGAGAAGGAAACCGTCCACAACAGGGTCTTGCAGGCGAGTTTGTTCGTACACGTCCCAAATGCCGGTGGGCACGCCGCTCACATCGTCCCGCGCCGACATCGTGTCAAAGGCAGCGGTCCATGCGGCGCGACCTTCTTCGCTGATGACGTCGCCGTCAATGACCACATACAGCGGTGAACGGCTGGTGCCAAACTCATCGCTGATGAGCAAGAAATCTTGCACGACTGGCACCGAATCGTCCAACTGGTCTCGTTGTTCAAACGCCACCTCAAGTTGCTGGAAACCAGCGACCATCGGTACCAGTAAGACCAGCGCGATGAAACCAACCATCACCGGTTGGGTGGAAAGTCGTCCAAGTTTCTTGGCGAGCGGGCCCACCTCAACCTTGCTGGCCTTTTCCAGCGGGAGTTTCTTGGTGGGCAGCATGAGCATGAGAGCGGGTAAGGCCGAGATGCTCAGGAGATAGATGAGGAATAAACCGATGGCGATAACGGTGCCGAAGACCTGCAGGAAGGCCAGCGTGGACAGGCGGAAGGAGAGGAACCCAACGATATCGGTCGTGATGGCGATCATCAGCGCAATGGAGGTGAGAACGGTACCTTGTCGGATGGCCCGCTGGCGCGAGGCCTTGTCGAAATCTCGCAGGGTGGCCCGTCCCGTCGGGTTTCGCTGCTCTTCCTCTTTCAACTCCTCACGAATTCGCAGCACGACGTGAAGGCCGTAGTCAACCCCAATCGCCAGCAAGAGGACGGGTATGGAATTCATTGCTGCGTTGAACGTCATGTTCACGCCTGCAAATTGCAACCACCCCGAGAAGCCGTAGGTGGCTGCGATGGCGACCACCGTCAAAATGAGCACGTATGCGGTCTCTCGAACGCTGCGGAAGTTGAACCACAAGATGATGCCCAACAACAGCATGGCGGCGCTGGTGAGCATGCCGATTTCCTTGCCGATGGTGGCGCTCGAGTTTTCGGCGAACTGGGCGAAGGAAAAGGTGCGTACGTCGCTATCGTTGGTCGCTGCAACCACTTCAAGTTCCATGGCTTCGGCCCAGGCCGTCAAATCGGCCTGCACGTCGCCCAGGATTTCGTAATCGTAGTCCAGCGGCTCACTCGAGACCACCAGCGTGACCATCACGGGGCCGTCGGACGCCCACGGGTCGTCCGCATCGTCGCTTGGCAGGCATGAGAGAATGGCTGCCCGGAAATCAACGGATTGCAGCCCCATAATGGGGCCGAGTTGGCCCTGAAGCGAACCGGTAATGGCGAGAATTTGCCCCGTTTGCGCCGGTGTTCTGTTTTCCGTCATGGACGATAGTTGGCCCATGAGCATGCCGAGCTCATCGCTGAGATCGTTGCCCGTGTCCATGCGAGCCAACCATGCCGCAGGCTCCGTGGCGTCCCACGCCAGCAAGCGCTCAGGTGTCACCGGCTCAACGCTGGGCACGTTTGCAGCGGCCGAGGACAGGTTGCCCAGAGCCGCTGAGAGGTTGGCATCGTCGTTCGCTGTCAAAACTTCAACCGCAGCCGATTGCAGGCCCGTGAGCCAAAGCGAAGCGGTGTCCTCGTCCTGCAGAGCCATCCACTGCATGGCTTGCCCTGCTGGGCCGTTGTTCGCCTGTGTGCCAAACAAGGGGTAGTGGTACGGCTCGAAATTGCTGTCGTTCAGCATCATGGCCTCAATCATCGCCAATTGTTCCCAAGTTTCCGCCTCAAGCAGTGCTTCGGATTCAATTTCGTCAATGAACCGAATGAAATCGATGTTGGCCCGGTATTCCGATTCAACTTCGTTGAGCAGGTCCACGCTTGGGTCGTCGGGGAAAAAACCGTCCTCGCTGTTGTCAAATTGAAGGTGCATGCCGCCGGCCGCCAACGTGAACATGGCCAACATGACCACGGCAAAGGCTTGTTTTGGACGGTCTACGCTCCAGTCAGTCAGCATCATGAAAGGATTTCGCATGTTTTTTGCACACTTTCTTGGCTTATAACCGTCCGTTTGTCTTCGTCGTGATTTCCCTCTGTTTTTCAAGGGCCCTCGCCTTGAAATACCCTCACCCTCATCATTGTCCATGAACTCAGAAACACTCTACTTTGGCTACGGTTCAAACCTTGACCGAGCCGATTGGGTGCGGTGGTGCACCAAGAAAGGCTACGATGCACCTGACTTGGTTCCCGTCGAGGCTGCTTGGTTGCCGGGATACTCCTTGCGTTTCCACTACCGTTCAACAGGAAGGGGAGGTGGGGCGGCTGATGTTGTTCCTGACGGAACGGGCACCGCCGTTCCGGGAATGCTGTTTTCGCTCAGCGAAGAGGCTTGGGACTTGGTTGACGAGAAAGAAGGCCATCCTCGCTATTACGAGCGGTGTCCAGTGCGCGTGCTCACGGCGAGCGGTGCGGTTGTTGAGGCCGTCACCTATGTTGTTGTCCCGAACAAGAAACAGCCGCATCTTGTCCCTCCAACAACGGCGTATGAAGCCATCGTTCGCCAAGGCCTTGAGAAATACAATTTACCAATTGAACATTTGAAATTCGCAATTGAAAATTTTGAATCAAATTCCCTCCTTAACCACGTCTTCGTTTACGGCACCCTGATGGAAGGCGAGCAGCGATGGCCGCAACTGCGTCCATGGTCATCAAGTGCGCAACGAGGAACGGTTGCAGGTGCGTTGTACCACCTCGGCGCTTATCCGGGCCTGCGTCTTGACGAGGAGGGGACGGTTCACGGTGAACTGCACCGTTGCGATGACATGGCCAATGCACTGGCGGCGTTGGACCACATCGAAGGCTGTGATGATGAGGATCCTCTCGCCGGTCTTTACCTTCGTCTTCCCGTTCCAGTTCAGGTTGAGGGTGGAGCGGTGTGGGCGTGGACCTATGTCACCAATCAACTCCCACTCCACGCGAAACGGATTGAGGATGGCCGCTGGGTTGCCTGAAGTTCATTCTAGTTCCAGGAGGACAGCACCTTGGGCGACCTGGTCGCCTGCGGCGAAATGGATGGACGTCACCGTACCATCATCGGATGCGACGATACGATGCTCCATTTTCATCGCTTCAAGAACCATCAGCGGCGTACCGGCTTCCACCGTATCGCCCTCGCTCACGAGGACTTCCAGAACCTTACCGGGCATGGGCGCCACCAAGCCTCCTTCATCATCGGCATTTGAGGACCCGGGTTCAATACGTTCCCAGCGATAGGTGCGCCCGTCGAGATGAATCCACCAAACATCGCCCACCTTTGCAGCGTGAGCCAAGCACTGGCGTCCATCTCGCAAACGAACGTGCAATCGACCCCTGTTGTGGAGTATGAGCTCGTGCCCTTCCAAGACATACGCCTCGCCGTTACGAGCCAAAGTCACTTCCAAGGGCCCATCCTTGGATGCAAAGGTGTGCTGCATCAGGGGAACCTCCTCTGAATGGTGGTGAACGGACTGGCCGGTCCAGTGCTGCCCTCGGATGAGCCGGCGGTGGTTCGGCGATGCAGACCAAGCGTCTCTGCACTTGCCGCTGCCAGCAAGGAGGCCTCTTCCAGCATCGGTGCCGCTGGAGGGTTCCATCCATTTGGCCAGAGGTCGTCGATGGTGGTGGTGGTGGTTGAGCCATCAACCACGGGACCAGCATCACAAAGGTCGCGAAGGAATTCGATGTTGGTGGTGGTTCCCAGGACCACAAATTCATCCAACGCACGGCGCATCTTCTGCAGTGCTTCGTCTCTTGAAGGGGCCCAAACGATGAGTTTCGCCAGCATGGGGTCGTAGTTTGGCGTCACCTCATCGCCCTCTCGAACACCCGTGTCCAAACGGATGCCAGGTCCTTCAGGTGGCCTGAACATGGAAAGCGGGCCGATCGAGGGCAGGAATCCGTTGGCAGCATCCTCTGCGTAGAGGCGAACTTCGATGGCGTGGCCCCGAATCATCAGCGGTCCGCACGACATTGGCTCACCGTTGGCGATGCGAAGTTGCTCACGAACGATGTCAACACCGGTGACCAGTTCAGTTACGGGGTGTTCAACTTGGATTCGGGTGTTCATCTCGAGGAAAAAGAATTCACCAGATGGCGCCAGCAGAAATTCCACCGTGCCCGCTCCAACATAATCGACGGCTTCAGCCGCTGCGACAGCGGCTTGCCCCATCGCTTCGCGAAGGCCAGGCTCCATCGTCGGGCCGGGGGCTTCCTCAAACACCTTCTGATGCCGACGCTGGACGCTGCATTCTCGCTCACCGAGGTGAATTGTACGGCCGTGCGTATCTGCAAGCACTTGGATTTCGATGTGTTTTGAGCCCGAGAGAAGGCGTTCAATGTAAATGCGGCCGTCGCCAAAGGCCGCCACGGCTTCACGTCGGGCGCCGGTCGCAGCTTGGTCAAAACCCGCAGGGTCATGAACGGCGCGCATGCCTTTACCACCGCCACCGCTTGATGCTTTGAGCAGCAGGGGGTAGCCAACTCGCGTGGATGCTTCTCGAAGGGCCTCAAGGGCCGCAACTTCGTCTTCTTCTTCGACCTCTTCACCGGGAATGACGGGCACACCGGCGGCTCGCATCGTTTGGCGAGCGGTCATTTTGTCACCCATCTTTTCGATGGCTTCGGCAGAAGGCCCGATCCACACGAGACCGGCTGACTTGACCGCTCGAGCAAAGTCCGCTCGTTCAGAGAGAAAGCCGAATCCCGGGTGGATGGCCGTCGCACCGGTGGATAAAGCGGCTTGGATGATTTGATCTTGATTGAGGTAGGTCTCGCCGATGGTCTCGCCTTCCAGAGGCACAACCTCGTCCGCCATTTCCGTGAAGAGCGTACCAATGTCGTTGGGAGCGCAAACGGCCACGGTTGGATGGCCGGCCTCGTTGCAAGCACGGAGGATTCGGCATGCGATTTCCCCACGGTTTGCGACCAGGACCTTGATACCCATCCCTCCCTATTCTTCCTGAGGTTTCCAGTTAGCCGGGCGCTTTTCGAGGAAAGAGGACAGCCCTTCCTGCCCTTCCTTTGAGCCGCGCATACGGCTGGTGAAATCCAATGTCCACTCGCGCAGAGCCTCGTCCGAGTCGCCCCATCGGTCGAAACCAAGCGTGAGCTCTTTGGAGAGGGTCACAGCTGATGGCCCCGTGGTCATGACTTCAGCGACCATGCCGTCCACCGTGGCGTTCACATCTTCTTCACTGTCCACCAGGGCTTCGATGAACCCGATGCGAAGGGCTTCTTCACCTTTGATTCGGCTGGCCTGCATGGCGAGGCGTCTGAAGGTGGCTGAGCCTAAGCGCCGATAGACGTAAGGGCCGATAACGGCTGGGAGAATGCCCAGTTTTCCTTCGGACAATGCGATGCGGATGTTGGAGGTCGCCACCACATAATCGCAGCAGGCGATGAGGCCGGCACCGCCACCGAGCGCAACGCCTTGAACGGCGCCGATGGTGAAACACGGGTGGGACCACAAGCCGTTGAACAGGCGGTCAAGTCGCTTTGAGTCGGCGCGGTTTTCCTCTGGTGTGTTGGCTCCAGCGTCTCGCATCATGTTGATGTCTGCTCCTGCGCAGAAGTGCTTCCCTTCGCCCCTGAGCACCAGCGTTCGAAGATAGGGCTGTCCCGCTTCATCGTGGAGGGCATCGAGGCGCCCTGCGCTTCGCTCAGCGGTCCACTCAAGCAGCAAGATGAGTTCCTGAATCATCTCCACGTTCATGGCGTTGAACTTGTCAGGGCGGGTCAGGGTCAGGTTGGCTCGTGCACCGTCAATGGTCAGGGAAACCATGGAGGTGGCGGGGGGTGCATCCATTGCTATCATGTTGAATTCTCCAATTGCAAATTTAAATATTCAATTCAAAAATCACATTCTAAAGATGCCGTACCGGTCATCGGGTAGTGGGGCGTTGCGAGCGGCGGCCAAACAGAGACCCAACACGTCTCGCGTGTCCCTCGGGTCGATGATGCCATCATCCCAAAGGCGGGCCGTGGAATAGTACGGGCTGCCCTCGGTCTCGTATTTCTCAAGAATCGGCCGTCGGAAGTTTTCGAGTTCTTCACCCTCCATGGGCGGCGCCCCCTCGCGTGCTCGCTGGTCCTGCTTGACAGTCGTCAACACATCAGCCGCTTGTGGCCCGCCCATGACTGAAATTCGACTGTTGGGCCACATGAAGAGGAACCTCGGGTCGTAAGCACGACCGCACATGCCGTAATTGCCTGCGCCGTGCGAACCGCCGACGATGACCGTGAACTTTGGAACGTTCACACACGACACGGCGGTGACCAATTTGGCACCGTCCTTGGCGATACCGCCGGCTTCGTAGGCTTTGCCGACCATGAATCCCGTGATGTTTTGCAGGAAGACGAGTGGAATCCCTCGTTGCCCGCAGAGTTCCACAAAGTGGGCGCCTTTCTGGCTGGATTCCGAGAACAGGATACCGTTGTTGGCCACAATGCCAACCTTGTGGCCGTGGATGTTGGCAAATCCACACACGAGCGTGGTGCCGTAGCGAGATTTGAATTCGTGGAATCGGGAACCGTCAACAATGCGTGCGATTAATTCACGGACATCGATGGGTGTTCGGTTGTCTTCGGGAATCAGCCCCATCAAGTCCTCTACATCGTGCGCCGGCTCTTCGGGCTCTTGGAGGGCTGCAGGTGCTTTCTCAACTGGCCCAAGGTTCTCAATCACGTTGCGAACCATTCGCAGGGCTTCGTTCTCGTCCTCAGCAAAATGGTCAGCCACGCCCGATTGGGCCGTGTGAACGTCAGCACCACCCAATTCCTCCGCGGACACCTCTTCGCCGGTGGCGGCTTTCACCAGCGGAGGCCCAGCCAGGAAAATCGTACCGTTGCCCTTGACGATGATGGATTCGTCGGACATGGCGGGGACATAGGCGCCGCCTGCGGTGCAGGAGCCCAGCACGGCGGCGACTTGCGGAATACCATCACCCGACATGCGAGCTTGGTTTCTAAAGATCCGTCCGAAGTGGCCGATGTCGGGAAACACCTCGTCTTGCATGGGCAAGAAAGCCCCACCGGAGTCAACGAGGTAGATGCAGGGGAGATGGTTCTCGTGAGCGACCGTTTGGGCTCGGATGTGCTTTTTCACCGTCATCGGATAGTAGGAGCCGCCTTTCACCGTGGCGTCGTTGGCGACGAAGAGGCACTCTCGGCCGTGGACCATGCCAATGCCGGTGACGATGCCTGCAGAGTGGGCTCGTCCATCGTAGAGTTCGTGGGCAGCCAAGGGAGAGAGTTCGAGAAAAGCCGTTCCTGGGTCAACGATGCGTTCGATGCGTTCTCTGGCGAGGTGCTTGCCTCGGGAGCGATGCCGTTCAACGTACTTGCCGCCACCACCCTGCGACGCAGTGTCCAGCCGAGCACGCAATTCATCCACAAGTGCGAGGTTGTGGGCTTTTCTCGCGGCAAAGTCGGGGTCGGCACGATTGACTCTGGTCGGCAACCTGTCCATGTTGAGCCCTCATCTCGGCGAAGCGAAGCCTGCACTTAATTGCATGGAAGCCAACGGGTGGGGGACTCAAACGCCGAGCATCAATCGCCCAATATCTCGCAAGCCCGGTGCAAGGCCGACAATCAGCACGGCGAGAACGATGAGGAGGCGGAAATGTTGCTGTCGATGCTCGACTCGCATTTGGACGAAGAGCCACACGATAAGGCCGACCAAGGCTGCTTTGACCAACGCAAACAGCCATGCGCCTTCACCCCAATCAAGTCCAAGGCTCTCGTTGATGCTCCCACCAAATTGGATCACAGCGTCGCTGACGGGGTGCTTTTCACCGTATCCAAACATGTCGATGCCCACCATGGTTGCAAACCCATCGCAGAGTTGCCCAAACACCATGCCGAGCACCATCGGGTGAGCGAGCAGGGCTTTGTTGGAGAGGAATTCAACGGGATGGTCAGCCCACTGTTCGGCCTCGTCTTCCCACTGTTTGATGCCGATATGAGGTGGAAGGACGCCGGCGGTGAAGCCGGTCAGGCGCAATTGCTGTGCGTCTTCTCTTCCCATTCGGTAGAGCACGACGCAGACGATGGCAGGCAGCCCCAACACGATGAAGGCGGGCCAGAAAGTGATGTCGCCAGATGCTTTGCCGCTTTCTTGGGCCCACGGTGTGGCCATGAATTGCACCCAGTGAGCAATGCCTAGGACCACAGCGCTTGATGCAAAGGCGAACATACCACGGGTGATGGCTGGCCATCCACGTGTCATCACCAATCCGATACACAGGACAGCGACGGCGACCACCAAACCTCCCGTGGCCAGCGTAAAGGAAACGGAAGGGTGGCTGGCGTAAGCAGGCTGGTAAAGCAGGTACCAATGGCCGAGGAGGACAACGAAGAGCAGGCCGCCAAGAAGCGTGGCTTGGGCTTCCTGAGAAGCATCGTCAAGGCGCCCGTCAAATCGTCGGCCAGCAAGGTGGCTGAGGATGGCAACACCGACCAGCCATGCAGCCAGGTGGAGATGGATGATGGGCGAGATGAACAACACGTCCCTTGAGGACGAGAAGAAGTCCGCATCTTCGAGCACCCGAAGCACCGGGGCAAGGCAGACCCATGCGATGAGGGCCAGCGTCATGCGCTCGTCGGTGGGCAATCGCCACTTGCGAAAGAGGGCTTGAAACAACACGACACAGGCGAGCATGCTCAGGGTGTAGATGGCCGTGTTCTGCGGGGTGTAACCGGCGTCGCCAGCGACGCCAGCGTCCTCGACGACCGGGTCCCAGATGATGGGCTTGAGCGTCTCGGTCCACACGCTATCAAAGGCCAAGACGAGACCTGCAGCCAAGGCAAACGCCAAGCCGATGGCAACCCAAATCAGAACCTTTTCAACCGGAGAATACCGGTCATCCGGTAGCGGTTCAGGGTAATCGGAGGACGGGCTCTGCTCGCTCATGGTCATCAATGCTCAGCATGACAAGCCAACGGATGGCCGCCTATTCCTTTTCCGTTGCTCACTCTTCTTCGCCGGAGGCAGAGAGGCGTTCAACGAGGTCGGCTTTCTTGCCGCCAACAGGGAGGCCGGCAGCCTTCAATCGCTCCTTGAGTTCGGCAACGGAGAGTTTGGATAGGTCTTCACCCTCGTCTGCAGCGTCGTCCTCGTCATCATCGAGGCCAAATCCACGAGGTTCGTGGACTTCAATGAACGAGACCTTGCCGCATTCAACAGCGTCTCGGATGATGGTGACCAATCGGAACTTCATCATGGCTGCATTGGTGTCAAAGAGCATCGTTTGAGGGATGGTGATGTTGAGGTCATCGCCGTCAAACGCCACGCCGAAATCGCTGTGTCCGGTGTTGGATTCCAGTAGGGCCATGACTTGCTCTTCCTTGCCTTCAACGACCTTCACGACCTTGAAACTGTACTTCAGGGTCTTTCCTGCCATGGGGTGGTTGTAGTCGATGCGGGCTCGGCCAGCGGCCAAGTAGGAAAGGTAGCCTTGGCGGTTTCCGATGTTCACGGGAGCGCCGATGTAGAGCGAATTGGGGTCCTTGACGGCTCGGATCAACTTGTCGATGCTGATGGTTTCAATCTGCTCAGGGTCCTTTTCGCCGTAAGCGTCAGCGGGCTGGATGACCACTTCGATCTCTTTGTTGGCCTTTGCATCGGCCAGAGCCGCTTCAAAACCGGGGATGAGGTTGCCGCCGCCGACAACGCACACCATGGGGGTGTAGGAGCGACCTTCTTGGTGCGCTTCATGCTCCTTGGCCACGTCTTCTCGCGTGGTTTCAATGAGGTCGCCGCTTTCGCCGTTGTAGAGCTCGTAATCAACGTGAACAATTGTTCCTTCTTCCATGGTAATACCTCCAAGTGGATGTTTCGGCGACCAGCCCCCCCTTCATAATTGCATTGGAAGTGCTCATTCTTCCTCAGAGGAGATTTTGTCTTGGTGTTCGGGGGACGCCGTTGCTTTTTTGGCCCCTGCAAGAGCCACCAACGCCATCCCTCCCATCATCATCGTCCAGCCGGCCCAAACCAGATGGGAGTGAGGCAGGTCGTACACCGTGACCCGAACGAGTTCAATGCTTTCCAAGCCTCCACTGTTGGAAGAACTCATCAGAGCGCCCGCTTGGCTACCGTCAAAGATGAAGACGATATCGCCTGTTAAGCGAGTCAGCGTTGCCACTTCGGACCTTGGAATACCCTGGCTGTCAAATCTCAGCGTTCCGGGGGTGACGGTGCCAATGAGGTCGCCCACCAAACTACCGTCCATTGTGTAAACATTGATTTGAACGCCGATGAAGCCATCACCTACCTCCAAATTCTCGCTCTCAAGCACCAAGGCTGTGAATTCATACCCCATGCCTTCGTGCACGATGACCTCATCTTTCACGAGTGAAAGTCGGTGGCTGGCATCACCACGGTCGACCAACACGGTGGTGGAAAGGTGGCCAAGCAGCAGCAGGAGCAGGCCGAGGTGAACCACGTGGGCGCCAAAGGGGATGCGTAAAACGGTGCTTTTCGTTCGGTTTGTGGTCCACTGGCGGACCACTTCGCGCGCCACGGGAGCGGTGGCCAAGGCGAGCATTGGCAGAGAAATCCAGACGATGTGGCCCCGCGTCATGCGGTCCGAGACCATCGTGGCAGCGTCCCCGCCGAAGGCTGAGGGGGCGTACAAGAACCCGAGGACGGACACAGCGGCAGCACCACCGACCAACCACAAGGTTTGCACCGGGTCGTCCTTGCGTCGGGTGTAGATGAAGAGCGATGCGGCGACAGCCGTTAGGAAGGGCGCACCGTAGAGTTCGTGGGCTTCGAAATTGACGGCGTCAATGCTGGTGAGGAGGAGCACCCAGGTCAGCACCAAATACAGGCTGACCACGATGACGCTGCCCCACAAAGCCAAGCGTTGCTGGCTGCGCTTTTCGGTCATCTTCAATGAAGCGCCGTCCTCGTCTTGAGGCGCCAAGAGCCACGGCAGCACAAAGACGAGCAGGAGGAAGGCCGCCACGCCGATGCTCATGGCTTGCGACCAAGCAAGGGCGAGACCAAGCATCACCCCTGCAGCGGCCCAAGGCCACGCTGCCAAGGTGTCGTTCGAGCGGTAGAGCGGCACGAAGAGCACCGCTGTTGCTGTGGCCATCCACACGTCGCCCGTCAAGGCGAACATAACGCCCACGAACACGGCGTCAAGGGGAACGGGGGTGAGTCGGTGGTAGGTCCAGACGGTGCTTTGTTCGCCTTCGTCCGCTTTTCCGCCCCGAGGAACGGCGGCCAGTGGCACGAATAAGAGGGCGACGAAAACCACATCAGGAACAGCGGCCCAGGACAACCCTTCGCCGTTGCTACCGGTGAACACAAGGCACCCAAGCAGGGTCAAGACCGCTG
>CALGEM010000316.1 GCA_937881505.1 uncultured euryarchaeote | reverse complement strand
TTGGATGGCAATCAAGAGCGGCCAGGCCGATGTTGTCGTCGCTGGTGGGATTGAGAAGATGAACGACCTAACGCCTGAGCGGAAGCGGTATTGGCTCGGTGTTTCAGGAGATACGGAGTGGGAACGACTCGCCGGACTCACGTTTCCAGGCACCTATGCTCTGATGGCCCGTCGGTATTTCCACGAGTTCGCCTCAACCCACGACGACTTGGTTCATGTCAGTGTCAAGAACCACCTTCACGGTTCCATGAACGCCGATGCCCATATACAGAAGGAAGTTAGCTTCGAAAAGGCAGCGGGTGGCTTCATGGTCGCCGACCCGCTTACGCTCTACGATTGCTGTCCAACATCTGATGGTGCCTCCTGTGTGGTGCTTGCAGCAGATCACATTGCGCACAAATTCACCGACACACCCGTATGGGTCAAAGGTGCAGGCGCAGCCTCTGATAACTTGGCACTGCACGACCGCCCAAGCATCACGCAGTTGAAAGCGACCCAAGTCGCCTCGGCCAAGGCTTACGGCATGGCTGGTTTGGAGGCTCGACAAATCGATGTGGCAGAAGTCCACGACTGTTTCACCATCGCCGAGGTGTTGGCGACCGAAGACCTTGGTTTTGCCCAACGCGGAGAAGGTGGTCGTTTCGCACGTGAAGGCGAGGGTCGAATCAACGAAGGAACCACGACGGTGAATTCCAGTGGCGGTTTGAAATCCAAAGGACACCCCTTGGGTGCAACCGGAACCGGGCAGGTGGTTGAAGTGTTCAAGCAACTGCGCGGCCAAGTAGAATCAGGACGCCAAGTACGAGATGCTGAAACAGCCCTGACACACAATGTAGGTGGTTCGGGTGCGACATGTTCCGTTCACATCTTTGGGAGGGGCCGTTGATGAGCGACGAAGTTTGGATGGGGTATTTGCTTCATCACGATCCGTCCTACACTGTTGTTCAATCACCGTTTGTTCTCGGCGGCCAGCGTGTTTTTGGAGCAGACAGCGATGCGACCACGCTCGCTGTGGCTGCCTTGCTTCATCGTTTGGAGCACGACAATGTATCCGCGATTTCCGTCCCAGAGGGTATTGATGCTTCCAGCCTGTCTGCTGCGACCGGTGTGGCTTTGCACGACGGGGACGCCGAGGAGGAAGCACCCTGGGAGGTGTTGATGAGCGACGAAGCCATCGTTGTCGTATCTCAACGAGGTGCCACCGTGGAGATTCCGGTGTTTGATGTTGAAGTTGATGTGGACGCTGAATTCCACGCCGCTATTGAGGCGGCCTGGGACCAGGAATTGTCTGAGAACCATGTCAGCCAAGGCGCCTATGTCTCTCGAGCACAATACGATGAAGCCGCCTCTTCCCGTCTGCAACTCCACGGGCAAACGAACGAACAAGGTGTTGTGTGGCCCCCTCGGTTTTCTCATGTCGTGGATGGGAAGAGGGCTTCGGGTATGCGTCTTCAACGATGCGGGAAGGTCATGACATGGACGACCCTTTCCGCTGCCGGTGCGCCTTCGGAATTTTCACTCCGTGCGCCCGTTCTTGGTGGCGTCAGTACGGTGCTTCTTGAGCTGGACGACGGTCCCAACGGGGTGTTTTTGATGGTGGATGATGAAGAATCCATCATTCAAATGGACGCCAGAATGGAGTTGGTGTTTCGTAGGTTGTACGCTCAGGAAGGCTTTGTTCGGTATGGTTTGAAAGCACGGTCCATTCATGACTAACAAAGCATTCATACAACGCAAAGTTCACCATCCCTTCATGGCAGGGTTTGGAGGTATGAGAAAAGGGCGAGAGGAAGCCCAATCCAACCTTGGGTACACCGAAGGCGGTGATTGTCCACGATGCGGTGGCAATGCCCAAGATTCAACCATGAAGGGCTACCTTCAATGCGGTTCATGCGGCCACGAATGGGCCGACCCGAATTACAAAGAGGAGCGAAAGCAACCACAACCCCCCACCCATCGTAGGGACGCCGAACAAATTGAACAATTCAAACAGGAAATGGCTTCTGGTGAACTGGCCAATGTCCTCGGCATCAACAAGAATTTGACCGGCGAGCAGGAACAATCGCTCAAGCGACTTGAAGACAAGTGGATGAGCGGCATGCAAGGCCACTACAACGCCGCAGCCGAAGAACGAAAGCCGTTGATGATCAGTTTTGATGACGACGACAACATCCTTTCGACCGAAGTTGCGGCCATCACCATCGTTTCCAATGGCTTTGATGGTGGTGAAGAAATCCGCCTCGAAT
The DNA here is from genome assembly GCA_937881505.1 of uncultured euryarchaeote. Classification (GTDB taxonomy): domain Archaea; phylum Thermoplasmatota; class Poseidoniia; order Poseidoniales; family Poseidoniaceae; genus Poseidonia. The sequence continues at coordinate 1,345 of CALGEM010000316.1, read as the reverse complement.
ATCCAGGACGTGGCACTGAATTTTACGCCTATAACGAGCGAAGTCCAACCGGATGGAAGCGCGGACCGAACGCAGAAACGACGGCCCGCTCGATTGCAAACGTCATCAACCGCTCGTCAAAATTGGTTTACGCAAACTTAGATGGCGTACGTATCTCGTTTGAATTGCGCGATGACAACCTCAATGCTGCTTCCTTCGTGATTTTCGTTGACGACCCCGGCGGCACGGACATTGTGGCCGAGAAGGGAGGCGTCGTTTTGGACCATCGCGACTTTTCCACCATCCAAGATTATCGAAACGTCGTTGAGATGGTCCTGGAAGACGGTATTATTTCTCCTAGCGAAGACCAACTTCTTTGGGCCATGCGAGAACAACTCAACATCGATGAGGCCTACCATGTACAAATGGTCGTTGACATCTGCGGAGAGAACACGCTGAAGGAGTGCACCAATTGCGGTGGCATGGCTGAATTGTACCCTGAGCATGCTGCATGGTATTGTCATCCCTGCGAACAGTGGTGCTGAAGAAAAAAATCCGCTTGATTTCTCGTTCTATAGAATCAAGATTTGTTGTTTCCAGCATTTCCGTCTATCATGAATGTGGGGACTCTTCATAAAGTGAAGCGGTATCCGAAAGATGGTTACGCCTATGGCAAAAGACGTGTTGTATATTGGAATCGACTTGGGAACCTTCCGCTCCGTGATGGTCTCCTCCGACAGTCATGAAGTGGAAGAATTGACGGTAATTGGTACTCCCAAAGACCCGATTGCGCGAAACTTCCTGAAGCGAGATGTGCTCTTCGGCCATGAAGCACTCAAGAACCGTTTGGCACTCAACCTGTTCCGCCCGCTTGAGCTCGGTGTCATCAAGGACACGCCCGAAGACCGTGAATACATCGCTCACTTCATCACGCACCTCATCGGTCTTTCCGACCCCGAGGAATACGACCGCGTGGTCGCCGTCATCGGTGCACCTGCAGAAGCCAGCCACGTTGACAAGACCGCCATCTTTGATGCTGCAGCAGGCTCCGTTAACTCCGCCATGATCATCTCTGAGCCGTTCGCTGTTGCTTACGCTCTTGACATGATTACCCACACGTTGGTCATTGACATCGGTGCAGGTACGACCGACCTTTGCCGCGTCTACGGAACCATCCCCGGTCCTGGCGACCAAATGCACACTGGCTATGCTGGTGATTACGTTGATGCGCAAATCATCAAGGAAGTCCAATCCAAGTACAATGGTGCTCAAATCACCAAAGACATGGCTCGACGCTGGAAGGAGCAGTATTCCTTTGTCTCAACGTCCACCCCTGATGAGCCGATCATGGTTGATTTCTCCATCG
>CALGEM010000315.1 GCA_937881505.1 uncultured euryarchaeote | reverse complement strand
ACATGCGTGAAGACATGTTCAAGGTGATCGTGGAACGCCCCCGCCGGGGCTGGCGCACGCGCAAGCTCTCCCGCGGCAAGCTCAACCAGGCCGGCGACAATCTGGCCAAGAAGCAGGGCCTGAAGCGCCAGCGCATGGAAAACGGCACCGGCACCAAGCATCTCAACGAAAACCTCGCCCCGCTGAAACGCTTCCTCGGCCAGCAGGTCGGGCGCCCGTGGGACAAGGTCTATTCGGAGATCAGCGCCAACCTCGACCGAGCCATCGAGGTCGCCAAAGCGGTCGGTTTCGACCTCATCTTTTGTGAGACCAGCGGCATCGGCCAGGGCAGCGACGCCATCACAACGGTGGCTGACCATTCCCTCTACGTCATGACCGCCGAGTTCGGCGCTCACACCCAACTCGAGAAGATCGAGATGCTCGACGTCGCCGACGTGGTCGTGCTCAACAAGTACGAGAAGCGCGGCAGCGAAGACGCCTTGCGAGCCATTCGCAAGCAGGTGCGCCGCAACCGCAACATGTTCGACGTGGCTGACGAAGAACTTCCCATCGTCGCCACCATCGCCAGCCAGTTCGCTGACGGTGGCGTTGACCGCTTGTGGCAGAAGGTCGCCGGACTCGTGGGCTTTGAGGCATCCGAACCGGTCGATGCGATGGGCGAGCGCAAGGGCGTCATTCCTGCAGAACGTGTGCATTACTTGTCGGAAATCGCCGCCACAGTGCGCGACTACCACGCCGCCAACACCGAAGTCGCTGAGAAACTCCGCCTCTGCCAGCATTTGGAGACGGCCGCCGCGAACGCTGAAGAGCGCGGTGTGAAAGCGACGGCGAAGGATTTGCGCGCCCAAATTAAGGAAATCATGGAGGGCATGGAGGAAGCCAAAGAGGCACTCGCCAACTTCCGTCAGCTCGCTGAGGAATACGCCTCAGGCGAATACACCTACCACGTGCGTGGCAAGCCGTTCAAGGTGCAGACCACGACCGAATCCCTGGCGCACTCCAACATTCCACGAGTTGCCTTGCCCAAGACCAAGGACGACGGCGAGTTGTACCAGTTCATCACCAAGGAAAACGCACCGGGTCATTTCCCCTACACGGCCGGCGTGTTCCCGTTCAAGCGCACCGACGAGTTGTCGGCCCGCATGTTCGCCGGTGAAGGCGAGCCCGAGCGCACCAACCGTCGCTTCCACTACCTGAGCCAAGGCCAAGACTACGTCCGCCTTTCCACGGCTTTTGACTCGGTCACGCTCTACGGACGGGACCCCGCTCGCCGCCCCGACATTTGGGGCAAGGTGGGCAACTCGGGGGTCTCCATCGCCACGACCGACGACGCCAAGCGCCTCTACTCCGGCTTTGACTTGTGCAACGCCAACACCTCGGTCTCGATGACCATCAACGGGCCGGCGCCCATCATCTTGGCCTTCTTCCTCAACGCCGCCATCGACCAACAGGTTGAGGCGTTTTTGGCCGAGCAGGGCAAGCCGGTGAAGTTGTTGGATTCGGCCTACCGGGGAGAACTCCCTGAAGGGCACAACGGGTTTGGACTGGCCACCGTGGGACGACGGGGCGACGAGATGGTGGACGCCGACACCTACGCTGAGATCAAGGCACGAACCCTGCAAACGGTGCGAGGAACGGTCCAGGCTGACATTCTCAAGGAAGACCAGGCGCAGAACACCTGCATCTTCTCCACGCCCTTTGCGCTCAAACTCATGGGCGACGTGCAGCAGTACTACATCGACCACGGCGTTCGCAACCACTACTCCGTCTCCATCTCGGGCTACCACATCGCTGAGGCGGGTGCCAACCCCATCACGCAACTCGCCCTGACGCTCGCCAACGGGTTCACCTACGTGGAATACTACCGCAGCCGAGGCATGGACATCAACAAGTTCGCCCCCAACCTGTCGTTCTTCTTCTCCAACGGGCTCGACCCCGAATACACGGTCATCGGCCGGGTCGCACGCCGCATTTGGGCGGTCACGATGCGCGACATGTACGGGGCCGACGAGCGCAGTCAGAAACTCAAGTACCACATTCAGACGAGCGGACGCAGCCTTCACGCCCAGGAGATCGACTTCAACGACATCCGAACCACCCTGCAGGCCCTGCTGGCGATTCAAGACAACGCCAACTCCCTCCACACCAACGCCTACGACGAGGCCATCACCACCCCCACAGAGGAATCGGTGCGCCGCGCCCTGGCGATTCAGCTCATCGTCAACAAGGAGAGCGGCTGGACCAAGACGGAG
>CALGEM010000314.1 GCA_937881505.1 uncultured euryarchaeote | reverse complement strand
ATTGTACCGGAAGGTCTGCCCATCATTTTGGTCATCACACTGTCCCTTGGCATGCGGAACATGGCACGTCATAAGGCCATCATCCGCAGGATGAAAGCTGTTGAAACACTGGGCTCAACGACGGTTATTTGTTCTGATAAAACAGGCACGCTCACCAAAAATCAGATGACGGTGCGTGAAATTCACACGCTTGACCGTGATTTTAATGTGACAGGAGAAGGGTTTGAGCCGAACGGTAATCTTGTTCGAAACGGCGTTGAACTCTCTGATGCCGACCTCCAATCACGACAAGCAGACTTGGGTTTCCGTTTGCTTGGCGCCTGCCTTGCACTCTGCCACAATTCCAACATCGTGAAATCAGACGGCTACTGGCAGGCCATAGGCGACCCTACCGACTCAGCCTGCGCTGTTGCTGGCTGGAAAATTAACGGTGATGTGAAGAAATTCTCACTCCGCCATCCACGTTTGAACGAGTTCTTCTTTGATGCTGTGCGGAAGCGAATGAGTGTTGTTCACGAGTACGAAGGCGAGCAGTGGGTGTTTTCGAAAGGAAGCGCAGGTGGTTACAAAGACTTGGCAACATCAAAAATTGTCGACAACAAGATCGTCGACTTGACTGATGCCGACCGTAAACGTATTTCAGAAATCAACAACGCAATGGGTTCACAAGCGATGCGCGTTATCGCATTATTTGCACGTCGCGTGACAGATGGCGAGGACATAGAATCCATAGAATCCATAGAATCCAACTTGATTTTCCTTGGTCTGATTGGTATCATGGACCCACCTCGGCCCGAGGTTAAGGCCGCCATTGAAACGTGTCAGCGAGCGGGTATCAAAGTCAAGATGATTACCGGCGACCATCAGATGACCGCTGCGGCCATCGGTCGGGAGTTGGACATAACCTCCGGTGCAATCGGCCCACTTGATGGCAAAAATCTCGCTCTATTGAGCGATGATGAACTCCGTGAAGCATCAGCCCAGGTCGCTATCTATTCACGCGTCACTCCCGACCAAAAAATGCGAATCGTATCTTCACTCCAAGAACAAGGAGAAATTGTTGCGATGACCGGCGATGGCGTGAACGACGCACCTGCACTCTCGGGTGCGAACATCGGTATTGCCATGGGTGTTGCTGGAACTGACGTAGCGAAGGATGCAGCCGATATGGTCCTTCAAGATGACAACTTTGCAAACATCGTTCACGCTGTAGAGGAAGGCAGGAAAATCTACCAAAACATTCGAAACTTCGTTCGCTACCAAGTCTCAACCAATGTAGCTGCTGTTTCCCTGCTCGTGCTTGCGACCTTGTTCTTCGGTGCAGAAGCACTGCCTTTGACGGCGACACAGATTTTGGTCATCAACATCCTCATGGACGGCCCTCCTGCCGTTGCCTTAGGTGTGGAAAAGAAACACGGAAACGTGATGGAACGACCACCCCGGCCGGTTGATGAAGGGTTGCCAAACAGCCGTGATATATCATTGATTTTCTACCTCGGCGCCGTCATGGTCGTTGGCTCCCTTGCGGTGTTTTGGCTCGCTGGTGGTGGGTTGGCGGGTGCTGATCCGTGCACGTTGCGCCCAACTGAATTGAGCACCACGGCCTTTGACATGGAGGCGTGTCTCGACGGAGAACAATCTGCAATTGATGATTGGCAAACATACGCAGACGGTCACTTCATGCACGCACAAACGATGACCTTCGCTGTGTTCATCGTCTACCAGTTGTTCAATGTCATGAACTGCAGGTCCAACGAAGAGAGCGTGTTTGAACTGGGGCTTTTCTCAAATCGCGCCATCAACTACGCTCTTCTCATATCTTCTGGTTT
>CALGEM010000313.1 GCA_937881505.1 uncultured euryarchaeote | reverse complement strand
GAGCAGAACGAGCGTCCCCGACAAACCGTACAACAGGAGGAGGCCGAGCGCCGGGGCCAGCAGGATTTTTCGGAACCGGTCACTGCTACCGTCGAGAACGCTGCTGAGCGCCCATCCCGGCAGAATGCTCGGGGCCAACACGACCACAGCGCTACCGAGCATGCAAGGAGCACGCTCAAGACATGCTTTGATGGTTCGCCGAAACCTCAAGTAGAATCGGACGGTCGCAGGGTTATGACCTCTGCATCCACCTTCCACTACCATCCCACGGTGGTGTTTGATGGGCCGTATTGGGTTCATGATTTTTCAAAACCCAGTCCCGAAAACTGGGAGGCTCCCCACATCTATTCGGTGGGCCGCTACGACGAACACCGTCCGGGGATGTACACCACCGAACTCTTCGGCGGCGTACGCAACCATCACGTGGGTTTGGATTTGGGTGGGCCGGTTCACACCCCCATCCACGCTTTTGGAGCAGGTGAAATCGCTGCCATCGCCATCAACGATGAAGACGGCTCCTACGGGCCGACCTTGATCACCAAGCACACGCTCTGTCTCCCAAGGCAGGTTGGCGGACCGCTCGAGACCGAAGCCCGAACCTTTTGGGTGCTGTACGGGCATCTGAGTTGGGACAGCATCGCGCACTGGAAAGAGGGCGACCGATTCGACCAAGGCGATGTCTTAGCGGTCATGGGTGCTGAATCCGAAAACGGCGGTTGGCCCCCACACGTGCATGTTCAGATGGCTTGGGAAGCACCCGTGGATGGCGACCTGCCGGGCGTGGTCTGTCAAGAGGACCGATTGGATGCGATCGAGCGTTTTCCCGACCCTCGCTTGATTTGCGGGCCGCTTTACTGAACGCTGTTCAAATGGGCCTTGAGGGCGTTGATGGGGCCGATGGCTGCAGGGTCTTTGCCGTGCAGGAACGCCAACGTGATGGAGAGCCAGTCCATTACAAGGCAGTGGTAGAGCATGCACTCGAGCAAGGATTCACCCTCTCCGGCCAAGTTCCACGCTGTTTCGGTGGGGGAATGCGCCACCATCCAATCAAGGCGCTGTTGAACACGAGGGTGCATGCCCGGCCATGTCAGCAGCAGCAAGGCTTGCTCGGCTGCTTGGTCGTCACCGTCCGGTCCCACGCCGCCCCAGGCCACGCTTTCGTTGTGGTTCATTTCGGGTAAGACGCCGATGCGGACGAAGCGTGCTGCGTTTTCGTTCATCTGATTTTTGAAGCGGTTGAGCGCTGGTGCGAGTTCACTCGGTCCGATGACCGCCAAGGGTTGATTGAGCAGGCCGGCTGCAAGAAGTGCGATGTCGCCCTCCGGCTGATTGAGCACATCGAAATGCTCGTTATTGGCTTCCAATCGTTGGATCATCGCTTCTCGTTCGTGGTTGGCTTGCGTCGGCAGCAAGCCGAGGTGTTCCAAACACGCCACCTGTCGGCTGAAGATGTGGCCAAAGGCCGTGCGGGGTGGCTGGCCGCCCACGGTTGGAATCAGATGACAACGGGGAGAAAGTTCGGGTAAGCCTGCGAGCACACCGCCCGTGGCGATGACGATGACCGTGGCTCCACGGTCCAAGGCCGCCTCGGCAGCGGCCACCGTTTCTTCGGTGTTACCGCTGTGACTCGTGGCCAGTACCAGCCACGTGGCATCAAACCATGCGGGCAAGGTGTAATCGCGATGCACCATGACCGGGCAACCGCCCTCATGAGCGGTCAACGCTGCGAGGAAATCGCCACCTGCGGCGCTTCCACCCATGCCAAGGCAGAGCACGCCGCTCCATGGCGCTTGTTTGAGTTCACTCAGCCAGGGAAATCGCTCCTCGTTCACAGCGTCAAACCCGTTTCGAAGGTCGTCGTGGAACATCCGAGTAAAGCCCACCATGCCCTCGTTGTCGAATCGTTCTGCAAGGTCCACCAATGTCGGTTCGGGAGCATCATCAGGTTCGTGTTCCATGCTCATTCCTCCTTGGTTTCGGGCGTGTCAATGGCCATGTATGGGAGGGCGATCCATTCTTCATCATGTCGCATCAAGAGGCCCTTGCGCCCTTGGATATGGTCGTAGGGGAGGCGAACCAGGCTCATCGCCCAGGTGGTTGGGTCCAAGAATTCGCCTGCTGAGGCGTCTTCGTTGATGAACTCAACTTCGATGAACTCGTGCCGTTGGGCCAACACCTTGGCATGTTCGAGATCCCGCCACGAAGCACCTGTGCGTTCTCTTCGGTCTATGCGTTCCATGATGGCCCCTTCCTTGGTCCAGGCCGAGGGTCGCCACAGGTGGTTTCTCCACTGTACGACATCGCCAATTTCGTAACCAGGTTTTCGGTAGAGAAGCGTCAGTCGAGTGACATCAACACCGTCCTTTCGTCCGACGGTGGAATTCGTTTCTACCACCATGCCGCCGTATTCGCTGATGAGGTGACGGCCCCAAGCCCGTGCGAGGCCTTTGCTGCCCAACACAACGTCATAACCTCCGGTGACTGGACCTTCCGTGGTGATGAAGAACATCGGGTCATCGGACAACTTGTCCAAGACATCCTCGAGGGTCGCTCGCAATCGTTTGAACTCCTCTTCGGTCAGGCGTCGGGCGCTGGAACGAAGTTGGACGGTCGCCTCGAAGTAATTTCCAGCCCGGCGTGTGCAGGTCAAACACACACCGTTGGCCATGCGTGCTCGCATGGTGTGTTCTTCCTGGAACAGCAGGTCGTCGATAACGCCTTCAAGTTGGATGTGAAGCAAGGTGTGGCGGTCCGACACTTTGACCGGTTCCATGGCGAGTTGAATGTCTTCGGCCCGTTCGTGGACCACGAGATTGCGATGGAGCAATTCGTCCCACACTTCAGCCTCAGTGGTGTTTTCCCACTTGCCTTCAATCTCGACGATGCCGCAACGGGCGCATCGCACCCACGGCACGTTCTCGGGGACTTTCGCAAGGACCGTTCGTGCCCGTAGACAGGGTTCGCACATACGGTCGCCAAACAACGGGGGGTCTGCGCCACAGACCAAACAAAATTCTCCACCGAGCCGTGCAGACATGGTCCTCCCCGTGGTGGTCTCGCGGCACAGCCTTTGAAAGACTACGCCTCGGATTCATCTTCGCCATCGGTTTTGGCGCTGGCCGC
>CALGEM010000312.1 GCA_937881505.1 uncultured euryarchaeote | reverse complement strand
ATACTATCCCCGTTTGGCAATGTTTGGAAGGTGACCGTTATGCTGTTGTTTTGTTCATCAAAGAGTTCTTCAGGCTCCCCATAAGGGGTGGCATTGCCTTCGTATGTCCCGTCCCAAGGCCCTAACGGCTCATCAAATACCACGCTCTCAAGGTCCCAATACCAATCCGTAATCGCGGGTATAGACGCCCCGTGCTCAATGGACTCATCGATAACAATGGTCGTCAGGGAACAGGAGAGACACAGGAATGCGGCCAGAGACAACATACCATTGGTGACAGCATGTCCAATCACCCTATTTACGAAGCTCACTCCAACAGCGTTCTCCGAGGTATCTACGCTTCCCGCCTCGGATTCCATTGGAGTTCGGTATCTCGGAGAATGAATAAATATTCACATCAAAATTTACCATACCGTTGGGCGGAAACGGCCTCGTTCAATCGGTAAAGAGTCGCCTGAACCGGTGAAAGCAAATTGTTTTCACGGCTGGAAAAATGTTTATGTTGACCACCCCCAAATCATCCCTTCATGAACCGTCGGGATGGTCCAAATGGACCGGAAGACAAAACCCGGCCTCCCTTCTTGGAATCTGATTTTTGGCAGCGGAATCAGAAATTTGCCGGATATTTATTTCTCCCCGCCCTCGTCTTTTTCGCCGTATTCATTGGGGTGATGGGGAATGGTTCAGAGGAGGATTGCGGTGCTCGAGGCAGGTACGGTGGCTCAGGGATGGATTGGGGCACAGAAGAATTCAACGGAAAGACGTATTCACTTTACGCCTTTGAAGAGGAAGATTTTGAGATCATCCGTTCATCATGGGTGCCTGACGGCACCGACACCTCGTGCCCATCCTTCAGTGATTGGGAGTTGAAGTCAGCCAGTGAATTTAAAATTCAAATTGATGTTTATGGATTTGGAGAAATGCGAGAAACTTGCCTGGGAGGCGCCAACAAGTGCGACATCGCCGTCCGACAAGGAGGACAAGATTGGACTGCTGTGCACCCCGGTGAGACCTCCGTCGTCGGCGCTTATTTTGCCTACGATGACCGAGGATTTTTCGAGAACGGAGTGTTGATCGTCGCTGTTCAAGAAGACAGAGATTTTGAAAATCTTGAAATTGATGTCAACCTCCACTACAATAATCTCCTCTTGACGATGTCCTTCTTCGTCGTCCCCGTTGGCTGGTTGGCTGGATTTGTGTGGGCCACGAGAAACCAGCAGGTTGAGTTCAAAACGGCCATGACCAGTGTCATGAAGCCATTACTCAAATTCACGTTGATTGGGGGTGCGGTCTTCTTTATCGGGATGGTTATTTTCATCAATATCTTTTGGGAGTGGTGAAACAAGATGGAAGAAGAGGGTGAAAAAAGGAATGGAAAAACCCCTCAAAACATTGTTCTGAACGCCTCATATCTTGCAGAAAATGACACATCAGAGGAGAACCACTCGCCTGAAATTCGTACTCAACCCCAACCATCTGCTCCCGCTTCAATGGGTCTAAGCATCGCTTCGTTGCGTGAACGCTTTTCACGAGCATCTCCCGTGCAACAAAAGCGATTCACTGCAGGCCTGATTGGTTTTCCAATCGTGGTAGGAGTGTTGTGCTTTGTCCTCTACATGGCGTTCTGGACTGACTACGACTCAAGAGGAATGGAAGACGCAGGGGGGGTCCAAATTGATGGTCAAAGCCATGATGTCTACGAATTTGACATGCCTTCTCGCTTTCAAGATGAATTTCCTGCCGAAAGCGGCTGGAACATGAGAATTCGTCATGATTTTTCCGAATATGATTATCGCATTAGGAGCGATTTCTTTTCCGGTACAGCCATCGATGATGATGGCTCAGTATGGCTGGAATTTGAGGATACAGAGGACAGACCCATGTACATCCAAGTGGAAGACGACATCATCCGATTAGCCCTCTCCTACAGCGCATACGAACCGATCAAAATCTCCTACTCTTACACGCCTGACGCCATATTTTTCGCCTTTGAGTGGACCGTGTGCCTTGTTTGGCCGGTATGCGCATTCGCCGCAATCAAATGGGGCTTCGCCTCAAATCGACCAGAATTTGCTTACGGCGTCATGATTTCTGGAGGCATTGCAACGTTGTGGATTTTACCAACCCTTTGGATCATCGTTTCAAGGCCCTACCCATTTTTTTGATTCAATTCAGTTAACTTTATTTCCTCATGGTGATCATTTCTTGCCCATTCCTCTGACATCAACGACCTTCTGGAGGGTCTTGATGGCGTTCTCAAGGACTGGCTCGACTGATTGCATGATACCGAGTCTTCTTTCCATATCGTTGATTT
>CALGEM010000311.1 GCA_937881505.1 uncultured euryarchaeote | reverse complement strand
CAGGACGGTATTCCGGACGAAGACGATTTGGACGATGACAACGATAACATCGTGGACGAAAACGACCTCTACCCCTTTGACCCAACGGAGCATGCGAACTTCGACGGGGACGCTGTTGGCGATAACGCCGACACGGATGACGATAACGACGGGTACAACGACACGGTTGATGCCTTCCCGTTCAACGCATCGGAATGGTCCGATAACGACAACGACGGTATCGGTGATAACACCGACACCGACGATGACAACGACGGGATTCCCGACAGTCTTGATGCCTTCCCGCTCGACGCCACCTCTTCTTCGGATTTTGACAGGGATGGCACTCCCGACATTTACGACGACGATTTGGACGGAGATGGTGTTTTGAATGCGTTTGACCTGTTCCCGAACAATTCCACGGAATGGGCTGACAACGACGGCGATGGTATTGGAAACAACCTCGACGTCGATGACGACAACGACGGTCTTCTCGACCTGTTTGATGCTTATCCTTTTGATGGCGGCAACCAAGGCCAGAGCGCCGATTCAAACAACGCTAATGCAGAGGAAAGCGCCTCAAACAGCCTCAGCATGACGCCGTTGGTGTTGCTGTTGGTCTTTTCGTTCGGCATCACCGTCGCCCTCGGTGCTCGTAAAATTTGGGAAAAGAGCGACGAAACCACGGAAGTTCTCCCGCCGGAGGTTGACCAACCATGAAACGAATTTTTGACCGAAACATCAGACAGCTCCTTGACCCCAAATGGTGGCTCGTAATCGTGGCCATCCCTCATACCATTTTCAGTGCCATTGTCCCTCTTCTTCAGTCTGAAGTAGGTTCTGACTATTTCACCAACGCTACCTTCGGATTGTTGAACACGGTGGTGCTCGTTTCCATCTTTCTGTTTACCGCAGGGCGGTCACAGGCGAGAATGGTCGCCGTGACGGCGAGCGCCGTCTTTCTCTGGCTGTTGACAATGATAGCGATTGATCCCGCCAACGGTTTTGACTTCAGCGCAGAACTCGCTCCACCCTTCCTCTACAAATTTTCCATCAA
>CALGEM010000310.1 GCA_937881505.1 uncultured euryarchaeote | reverse complement strand
TTGCACTACCTGGTTACGATGCCTTCCTTGGTTTCCTGATTATTTCTTCGGCAGTACCAATACTAGCTTTGGTAACCAACAAGCTTCTAGCTCCAAAGAGCAGGGCAGGGGAGAGAGAACTCACCTATGAGTCTGGGATGGAACCAATAGGTGGTGCCGTCGTTCTCTCCAAACGGTGCCTGCGTATCCGTGATGTTCAACCAACGCACCTCAACTTCGGTGTTGGGCTGCCATGACAAATCACTCAACTGGTACAGGCCGAGCCCGAGGTCTTGCCCTTCATCAAACACCTTGAGCGAGGGCGTGCCTCCATCTGCAGCGGTGGTGGTGCTAGCGTTCCAGTCCAAACGGAACGAAACGCTGAGGTCGTAAGTGGTGACCAACGGGCGTTTTGTGACCTGGACGATGGGTTGCTCCAGGAAACAACCCTCATCGAACTCAACGCCCCCAAACCGGGGTTCGTAGTGGATGAAACAACTGGTGAGGTCAGCCTCGCCCAGGAGCGCGATTTGCAGGCTGTCAAGGGAGGCAATGCCATTCGCATCGCCCAATGCAAACGTCAAGGTGTGTTCGTGGCCGGCCAGCAAGCGGTCGTTGATTCGGTCCAGATGGATGGTCTCTCTGTCAACGGTCGTGTCCGAACGACGTTGAACGCTGATGGTCGCCAAATCATTGGATTCTCCGAAATCACCACCTCCAAGAAGAGGATTGCCGGCCAGATCTTCGCCGACCAACACCACACTGATGCGCCCGACATTTTTGTTGTCCGGCACAACGCTTTGAGAGGAAAGCAGCGGTAAATCAACCTCAAGTTCACGAACGCCACGGTTCAAGCTGACCGTTTGCATCCTGTATTCTTCTTCCTCCATCAAGCCGTTCCCGTTGGTGTCGTGGAGGCGTTCAAGCCATGTCCACACCTCCAACTGACTGGACAAACCTTCGGGGTCGCTGAGTTGGAGACGAAGTGCGATGTCCTTGCCGTACATCGAAATGTGTTCGTCCGCAATCGCCTCACGACCAGCGTCCAAAGCGGTCAAGGAATTGACCTGGGGCTGAATGGTGTCGAGGAGGAAACGTGTGGGCGTCAAAACCACCGTTCGGTCCTCGCTCGTCGCTGCGTTGGCGTCAACCGGACCACGACGCGAGAGGCTTGGACGAAGTTCAAAGAAGGTGTTACTGGGCAGCCCGTCGGCGATGTGAGGAGTGGAAAGCGATACCGTAAACCAACCGTCTGCGGACACCTCAGACGACCATGTTCGAGACCAGTTAACGGGTTCGCCCAACCATTCATCGGGACCACCTGAGACGTTCTTTGGAGGTACGGCGGACAGCGTAACGGTCGCTTCGGCTTCTCCCGCACCAACCCATTGATTGGCGATACCCTCCATGCGTACGCGCCCTTCCGCCTCCAAACTCTGGTTTTCGTTGAGGTGGAACGGCCAGAAGGAGTTGGTCCAATCGTCGATACGACGCTGCGACGCATCGGTGACGGTGAAATCAACGACCTCCAGATCGTTTTCAACCTCATTGAACGCTGTTTTTCGAAGGAAGACTTCAGGTCCAGTTTCAAGCCCTTCATCGTCTTGGGCCATGGTCAACACGTGGAGATCGTCGACATCGTCCAGCAGCCATGTGCTGGTGAGCACCCATTGGACACTGCAGGTGTTGAGGGTGCAGGACACGCTCGATGCCCCGGTGTCCAACTGGGCGAGCCCCACGCCTTTCATTTGGCGGAAGCGCGGAGCGTTTTGAATTCGGTCGAGTTCTACCAAAACAACCGACTCCTCCAAATTGGGTGTTGACGAAAGGTGGAAGGCGACCTTGCTGATGTCCGCTGCGTCCTCGCTCAAATCAAGAGGGTTGAAACGGGTGTGGTGCGTGGTAAAGGATACGGTTTGCTCGGGAAGCCAACGGGTGTACGACGGCTCGTCCACCTGTTCGAGCATCACCGGAACCGCTGTTGCTCCGATGGCCACACGAAGCCCACCTTGTTCCGTTTTGATGTGGAGAGGGATGTCCAAAATGGCCCGCATGTCGCCGTCATAGGATGCCTGTTTGGCCGTGTTGAGGGCGGTGGGCAACAGGTCCACCTCAACGGTTGAGTCCGGAAGCAAGTGCATGAGGTTGAGGACTTTGATGTCGGCAGAACCCGAAACGGAGAGTTGAACGCCGCACGTCAACAAGGAACGATTGGTGGCGTAGGTCTCGCTGAACACGATGGAGTTGCAAGGATTGGACCCTTGATAGTGAATGACGCCGTTGTCCGCGATGGATTGCAACGCACCGTCAATGCGAACTTCCGTGTCGTCGCTGTGGTTGCTTACCAGCACGGTGAAGGCTGGACCTTGCCCTACGGGATGATTGAGGGCGTGGCGACTGAGGGTCCGGAAGGCCAAATCCAAACTTGAATTCTCCATGGCGAGCGAAGGTGATGATTCGTTAGGTAACCAGAGTACATCGGTGCCGTTGTGCTCGGCGTGACTCCAGCGCGTGTTGAGTCCGAGATGGTCGTCCATACCGCTCGGAGGCCAGGTCATGACGGAGACGTTGCTCCATCCAAGTGTCATGGCCGGCGCTTGGGGTGGAACGACGCAGTCCAATTCCGCCTTGGCTCGGACGAAGGCTTCGCCACCTGCGCCCGTCAGCGTAAAGTCGGTCATCAGCCCGATTTCTCCGCCCAAGGAGTGGTTGAGGTAGGTGGTTTTCACAGGCTCTGGTTGGTGGGCGGACGCCACCAATTGACCGTTGGTGGTGGTCCATGTCAGGTTATCACCCACCGTCATCAGGCGATAGCCGTCGTGAGGACAGGCTACAAAGGAAGGTACAGTAATGGAAAACGGTGCAGCGACCTGGAGTGTACCGTTGGCGTCCATGGCAGAAGCGGCTGAACCTGCAGCGTTGTCAAGCACGTGCTGCGGACCAATGTAGGTTGTTCGACCAACGCTGAGACTGTGAACCAAGGGTGTGACATAGGTGTTGTTGGTGCTCATTCGAACACGAACATGCACCGTCGGATGCTCGGATGGGTCGAGGGCAAGTTGTGCAGGGAGGCTCATGTTTTGATGACCGAGAATGGGGTTCAAGTTCGCATCAAGAACATCGAACAGCAATCCCGTTCCCTCCGGTCGCTCATACCAGCCGTCCAGCCAACCATAGCCGAAAATGGGGTCGGGAGAAATGGCTTGGGACGTCCATGAACCGGCCGGTTCAAACACATCGATCTCAATGCCTGCGTCGTCAATGTACCACCCATCGCCCTCGACGTAGGTATCTGAAAAGAACGAGAACCGGGCTTTGAGCGACTGACCGGAGAGATTGGACAAATCGTATGTTTTCAATTCAAAGTCCCGTTGATTGGATGCGCCGCATCCGTTGGGAACACTGGAGCCATCGATGATGCCCTCGCCAAAGAGGGGTGAATTCGTGTTCACCGTGGAAATTTGGTCGTGGAACCCATTGAGTTGCGGAGGAAGCCACCACCAATCCTGTCCACCATCGGTTGAAATGGCCACGCCACCGCCGTCCCAGTTGGCTTCGGTGCACACCCAAGAACGGAAGGACAAGCGGGCGGTTGCATTGGTGGGGATGCTGTATTCTTGAGTGGTTAGATGTGTGTAGATGTTGTTGGTGTATTTTGTCGTCAAGTTCACAGCAGCGCCGTTTTGACCTGAATGAAACACCCCAGGTCCGTAACCTGAGCTGTTTCGCGTTTGACCGATCTCCCAGCCGTCCGGCCACGTACCTTCGATGACCCATCCTGGTGGCGTCGTCATCGAGGCTTCAAACGACTCCAAGAACGACTCCGAGGGATTCATGCCGAACGAAGTGGTCCAATTCCATTCGTTAATTCTGCTTGAAGAAGCATCCAACCAACCGCGTTGATCACCGGTTTGCCCGCTGGAGAGGGAGGAGAAATTCGAGAGTTGAAGCCGTTCCTCTTGGGCCGTCCCGGGGCGATGAACGACGGTTACATCGTCAATGGCCACGCCTTCCCAACCCGAGGAAGCAAAACCACCGTATCCGGTTTGGTGGTTCGTGGTGACTTGAAACATGAACACGACATTGGATGCGTTAGCGTGGCCCGAAACGCCGCTCGGGATGTTGTAGGAGATGGGGCGCCAACCCAGGGATTCGTCCATGTAATAGGTGCCTTGAATCGAAAGACCATTCCCCGGTAAACCCGGAATTCCAGATACGGGTGCCCAGGTTGTTCCGTTGTTCACGCTCACATACACCAGGAGATTGTCGGAAAAGGAGCCTTCAATGTCCCAACTGGACCAAAATTCAATTTTCATCGGACCGGAAAACGATGAGAGGTTTGCGGGAATGTAGAGTCGGCCGTCGGCGTTGTTGGCGTAATCGTCGGTCATGTTACCGTGAAACCAAGCTCCAGGAAGGTCACCAAGGTTTGACAGCGTGAGGTTGTCCAAGAACCACCCTGCACGATCGTCCGTTGTGGCTGAAGTTTGGAAGCAAAACCGAACTTCAAGGGTGGTGGCAGCCGACGGGACAAAGGCGTCGAGGTTGAAGTGGACTTGCTGCCATGCATCGGATTGACCCGACCAAACCGAACTTGGCGCTCCGCCAAGGGAGGAGGTGTTGGTGTAGGAAGCGCTGGGCGTCAAGACCTGCCATGTGCCACCGGTTGTGCGCGCTTCAACCCAAGCCGCATCGTCGTCCAAGAAGGAAAGCCAGTGGTCCACGGTCAAGTTGTATTGGTTGACGAACGCCGGAATCGCGTAGGCCGGCGAGGCAAGGCAACCGCTCATGTTGGCCGACAAACCGTCCAAAGCCTGCGTAGCCAGCACGCGCTGGCCATCGGTGGCTGCTGATGGATGGTTCGAAACAGACGTGCTGTTGAGGGGAATGACATTCCATGCATTGTGGTGCGGGCCTTGACCTTCCCAGTCAGGGAGGGTCTCGATGAGCGTTTCAAAATCCGTCAAGGTGGCCAGCGTGGCCTCGGTCGCCAAGCTCAACTGACCACCATGGCCAATGCCTTGCGTATCAAGGTGGGTGCCGGTCCAGCCAGTGTTGGCATCGATACCGAAGCGGGCAGCGGTGTCGTCAGCGTTCGCCCACATCGGAGTCACCGACAAGGCCCCACCCGAGAATGTGTGGTTGTACGGAACACTTAGCACGCCGGTGCTCGTGAGATTCAATCCTACTTCGTTTGGCTGTGGCGTGTAATAGATTGACTGAGCCGCTGTTTGAGAAGAATACTCAGCAGCCGGTGGCATCATCGCCGATAACGAAACCAGCACCATCAAGAGGCACATACCCAGAGCGCTGACGCTCTTCCCCCGGGAAAATTCGGGACGATGGTTGGGCATCATGGGAGAATCACCTCGCTATGCGAGGTGAGGTTTTGTGATATGAAAGGGTGTCATGCATGCATCAATGAAGAATGAGCGATTGTTTGGATGAAGAGGATTCAAATCCCGTCACCTTCACGTCCTCATCATGACCCCTGTTCGGGATCTCGACAGCGCACAAGCGCAGGAGATTGAGGAACAGTTGTTCACCACCCACCGTCAACAATTACCTCGCCACGTACCCATTCCGTTGCCACGTCAAGATTTCTGGGAGATGGTCAGGGCGTTGCTCTCAACCCTTGATGTTGAAATTCAAGACATGGTCCGAAAAGGCTCCACTGATATGCGCCTTCAAAATCTGCAGAAGAGACAGACAAATATTCGACGCATCGCTTCAGAACTTGCGCGCAAGCGCATGGTTGCGATGATGCAACATGTCGCAAGCCAAGCCTTGCGAAGTGGGGTGAACCCGGGCATGACGCAAGAACTCCCATCGCTTGATTGGCAACGCCACGATCCTGCAGAGAAAGCCTTCTACCACGCATTGCAACTGAATGTTGACCGCTTCAAGAAAGAAATTGATTGGCAAGGGATGCAACAGGGGCTTCTTGGTGAACTGCGAGCAGCCCCCAGAACCCATGCCCCGGGAACCATGCAACTTGATGCCTTCATGGGTGAAGGCCAGCTGACCTCACAGCCGCCACCTGATTTGGCTTTTGAGGACACCTTGGAGCCGCTTCAGGCGGCTGAAGAGGATGCTGAAGAGCGTTGGATGGACGATGCGCCTTGGGCGGATGAAGAAGCCTACTTGTTGGCCGACATGGCTGAGCGGGATGCGCCCAAACCCACCAGCTCCCCACAAAATCAAGCCTCAACAGGAGCAAAACACGGTGCTGCCATGGAACTGGCACCTTCCAAAGAACCGATGGAGATCATTGAGGATATTCTCCCCGAAGTCGCCGAGGCCGTTGATGTAGGTACACCGGCTGAGGTTGTGCCGGAACATGAGGAGGCGCCCTCAGATGAAGGGGAAGCAAAAGAGGAGAACATCCGAGTCCGGATTCTCGAAACAATGCCCGAGCCGATCATGGATTCATCGGGCGAGCCGCTCTCCTTGGAGGCCGGCGACGTTCACTTCCTGGACGAAGCCACCGCTGCGTGGTTGGTCGATGCCGGTGTTGCCGAGCGGGCTTCCTTGTGAATTCGTTCAGGTTGAACCTGAAGTCCACCTTGCTTTCGCTGCAGGTTGATGCGACGATGTCAACCGAGCGTGCTCAGTTGATGTTTCTCATCGAGATCTCGATGCTGACGGTGTCAGGGATGGGAATCTTGGTGACCGAGCGAAGCGCCCCTTGGTCCTTGGCCGTGGAAATGTCCATCTCAAGCAAGCGCTTGTGAATACGCATTTCCCAGTGGTCGTAGGTCTCGCTTCCTTCGCCGTCAGGTGCCTTGCGGACAGGGACGACGAGTCGGCGGGTTGGGAGGGGAATCGGACCTCGGAGGTTGATTCCACCGCTGTCGCAAATGGTCTTGATTTGGTTGGCAACGTCATCGATGTCCTTGTGGTTTTCACCGGTCAACTTGATGACAGTCACAGCAACCATTCAATTCACTCCTCGCACGAATCATCCAGTGAGCGAACTCACTTCTTCTCGATCTTCAAACAGACGCCAGCAGCTACTGTCTTACCCATGTC
>CALGEM010000309.1 GCA_937881505.1 uncultured euryarchaeote | reverse complement strand
CCCGCCGAGACCTGAAGGCTTGGGCGACGTTTTCGGGTGATGCCTCATTTTTGTGTCTGAATTGGGCGACAAAAAATCCCCCGGTGTTGTTGTCATCGTGCCAGAGTCGCAAACAATGCGGAAGTTGGTTCAAGATGGCGTTTTCCACATCCTCCTCTCCCTCGCCTCGTTTGGCGCGAGTTACGGGGTCGATGTGGGCGGAATCAAAAAACGGCAAGTTTTCCACATCCTTTGAATCCACGGGCGTTCCTTCTTCATCCAACAGTGGCCATTGGGTTAAACCAGGGTGGAGCGTTAATCCATCAAGGCTCATTGGAACGAGTTCAAGGTAAGGGCAACGGCGCAAGACCTCCGCCACCACGGCTTCGTTTTCCACAGGGTCAATGCTGCACGTGGAGTACACCAAGTGGCCACCGGGGACCAAGAGGGAAGCTCCCCGCATGGTGATTTCAACCTGCATCTTGAACATCCGACGACTTTCCTTTGGCGTCCAGTCCCACCACACATCTCGGTTTTTGCGCGTCGTTCCCGTGCCCGTGCACGGTACATCGGCCACCACCGCATCGAATCCCGGAGGCGGCAAGCGAGCGAAGTGCCGCCCGTCGTGTTGCGTGACCACGATGTTGGTCAGTCCCAATCGACTTCGATTACTGACCAGCATGTTGAGGCGTCCAGAGACGGGTTCGTTGGCCACCACAACACCGTCTGGATGAAGCGATTCTCCCAGCTGCGTGGTCTTTGAGCCAGGGGCCGCACACATGTCCAAGGTCAGCATGCCTTTCGAGTGGTTGAGCAGGCGGACGGGAAGCATGCTCGCTGTTTCTTGTCGAGTGATGCGACCTGTCTCATGCAACAACGCCATCATTCGTTGAGCCAGCCCTTCGGGAGCTCTGCCTCGAGCAAACGGCATGGTGAAGGCGGTTTCGTTGGGCATCCAAGCAATGGGCTTTGCTCCAAGCGCCTTGACTTGGTCCACCGTCCACTGCCGGTCGTTGCGGTGCAACGAGATACGGAACGTCTCAGGCAACGGTTGCAAGGCGCGCTCCAGCCACGCTTCCACATCCCTTCCCAGATGCTTCACCAACGCTGTGAGCGATGATTGTTCGGCGTAGGCGCGCCGTTCTTCCTCGGCGTCGGTGGGTCCTCGCACGCTTGGGGCTTGAGCGTCTTGTCCTTTGGTCTTCCGCCATCATCAAAAGGTGCCTCGCCGTGATGGGTTTCATGCTGGCCTCCTCGGTGTCGTGGTACCTGCCAGTGCTCTTTCTTGCCTGCCTCGGTTGGGCCTTTGCCTTCTACATCGAGGGTGTGGTGAATCAGCGACCCTTCCTGCAACGTCTCTATCGATGGACGCCGCCGCTGATGGTGGCCGGTTTGGTGGTATCAAGGGCTGTGGACATTTTCTCCTTCTCATCCACGAATCCAGAAGTGGCGTATGTGCTCGGCCAGAACGCTTCATTTGACGAACAACTTCGCTTGCTGTTCACCGGTCAAGGCGCCCTTGAGGGAGCGCTCTTTGCTTTCCTCGTCTTCGCCCTTTACGCACCCTCACTCCCAAGCCTCCGGGGGTGTTCATCCGAAACATCAGCCTTTGTCCGGTCCCGTATGATGACGCACGCTGGCTTTTGGTCGCTGCTGTTGCTGATGTTTTTGTTCCAACAGGACATCTATGCGCCGGTTGAATCCTCGCCCGCTTCACCAACCGTAGCCTTGGCTGGATGGTCGACCTTCCTTCTCGTCGCATTGTTCACCCTGCTCTTGATGATGACGGGTGAGATGCTCACGGCTTCGGCCCACATGGCGTCAAGCGGCGAAACATCGCTTCTCTTTCAGCGAGCCATCCTCAAGACCCTCGTAGCAGGCTTCGTGGCTTGGGCGTGCTTGTTTCAGACGGACATGTTCACCAGCACATGGTGGGAGCGGCCGTTGCGAGACGAACGTCTCGCCGTGGCCCTCATCATCGCCTCCGCATCGACATGGACCGCGCTTGTCCATGCCTTCTCAACGGTAGCAGAGGGCCTTCAGGGGCCTTCGACCTCACAAGCGAAATCCTTGGCTTGGTGCATGGGCTTGACAGCATGTATCTCGATTCTCATCTCGGGAAGCACTGCGGATGCAGTCCATGTGTACGATGAAGGCCTTGGTGCGTTCACAACGGGGTGGAAATGGGTGGCCATTTTGATGTTCTTTGGTGCAGCCACCATGGTGCTCCCCACCGTTGGGTTTGATGCGACGCATCATCCCGAAGCGTGGTGGTTTCGAATCACTGTGCTGTTTTTCCTCCCCCTCGGCGTCTTGATTTCAGACGCTGCTTGGCTTCTCTACCCAGCGATACTTCTCTCGGGGGCAACCTATCCACTGGTCTACATCTGGCTCATTGGGGAATCTTCTGCACGTGGCCAACCGATGTTCCTCCTCGGCGTCTGTGGCTGGGTCGTGTGTTTCTTTTTGGCGTTCACAACTGGTGGCCTTGTTCACAAACTCCATTTTTCTCTTCTTTCTCTCGCCATCGTTGGAGCAATGGCCGGTTTGTGGTTGCGTCGTGAACGACAGGCCTCGGTCCAATAAACGGGCTTTCCGTCCTTCTCGGCGTCGCGTTCTTTAAGTGTGAAATGAAAAAGCGGCGACTGGAATCTTCGGATTTCAGGGATGGGACCCTTATGGCACGAGCATTTCGCGCAGGCGTTGAACAACATCGGAAAGTGAGAATGCCCTTGCGACGGCGATTGTGGCAACCCGTTCGCGATCTCGCCTCGCTCACGACACGCGCAAAAACAACGGTTGCACAAATGGGCCCGTTGGTTGAAGTCCCTTCTTTGGTCCGTATTGAGAACGAACATTGGATCTTTGAGCGTATTGAGGAAACAACACTCTACAATCTCACGCATCGCTTGGTGGTGCAAACCGACGAAGGA
>CALGEM010000308.1 GCA_937881505.1 uncultured euryarchaeote | reverse complement strand
TGGAGTTCACTCTTCATCTACGACAATATTCTTGGCGAGCCGTATGTCTACCCAGTGCTCCTCATTGGGGGTTGGTTCGCTGTCGCCGAACTGGCCAAGCACAAGCAGTGGGTACGTACCTACCCAAGCGGCGGAAACAAAGGGTGGCTCCCCGTTCTTCTCGTGTTGGTGTTTTTCACCGGTCTACCGCTTTACACGGGCTTTCAGATTGCGGACTATCTTGGCCCGGATGACATAAGAATTGCAGGTTTCGATCTTCATTTGGCCTGGGTTTACGCCTTTGTCATTCACGTTCTTATGGGAATGCAAGCCTTCGACTGGAAGCCCACCGATGTCCTTACCAAATCTTCGCTGAGCGAGCCTCGCACCGGTTACGGCTGCGTTTTCTTCCTGATGGCGTTTGTTTGGTTTATCATCGGTGCCGTTGATTTCCTTGAGGACCTCGCCGCCTACCTCTTCCTTCCGCTCGGCTTCTTGGTTTTGGCGTACGGGACGTGGCGCCTCATCCGGTCGGGATCCGATTCACCCACGGAAGACCAGGGGCCGTCTGCTTAATTTGGTGCGAGGTCGAGGCTACCCGACCAGATGTCAAGTCCACGCAGACGACATGGGAAGCGCTGTCCAAGTCGCAAGACCGTTGGATGTTCCCCGTTGTGGTCGGGTTCGGCCACGCTGACCTCAAGGCCGTGCTCGTCGACCACCAGACGGCGTTTACCGCCCAGTTGCCGCAGGTGCATGCGGCCTGAAACGGCCCCATCATCGGCCAAATCGAGGAAGACCCAAGGCCCACGCAGACCGGTGACTCGGGCATTGTACGAGGTGGCGATCCCCTCTTCGGAAGGGGCCTCTTCACCGAGACGACCGCCTCGGAGCAGGTGAACGTGGTAGGCGTTGGCGACCAACTCCCACTCCATGCGTTTGGCCGTCAGTCCTTGTTCGCTGCAATGGGCGGCCAACTTCGCCGTTTCCTCCGTGCTGTGAACCCATTCACGACCGTGAATGTGAGCCTTGAGTTGGCGGTGTGTCATCAGGTCAGGGTAGCGACGAATGGGGGAGGTGAAGTGGACATAGGCATCCAAATTGAGACCGAAGTGGCCGCCGTTCTCTTCGTCATAGCGGGCGCGCTGCATGAGTTGAAACAGGCCTTGGTCAACGATGCGCCGGGTCGTTTCGGTCAGGTCGCTGGCTGCGGCCTGAGCGTCCTGCAGCGAGGTCAGAATGCCGTTGCGAGCCTCCGGGTCAATCACGCCAGAGAGGTAGTCAGGCACCGATTCTGTATCCTCGGTTTCAGGCTCGTCCATGCCCGACAGGTCAATACCGCCTCCACCCAGACTCGCCCAGTCGCCCAGCAGGTCAGCGAGTTCGTCGGTCTCGCTTTCACCGTGTTTTCGCAGGCTGGGCATGGGGAGTTGAATCCCGATGTCCAACGCCGCCAACTTGGCGTTCAACCCCTCCACTTCGGGACGGTCGGGCGGGGCGTGGCAACGCCACGGAAGCGGGGCGCCAGCAGCGCCGAGCAAATGGCCGACCGCTGCGTTGGTGGCGACCATGAAGGACTCGATCATCCGCGTGGCTTCGTTGGGCCATTTCACCTCCACGCGCAGTTCATCCTCGCCGTGAAGGCGAGGTCGCAGTTCGGGGTTGTTGAGGTTCAAGCGGATTTCACGGCTCTGCCAAACGGCTGCGAGCGCCAGCATCTCGTCGTAGGCGTCCGTCTCAAACACATCCCCGTAGGCGATGTTGGCCTTGACGTGGATGACCGCTTCGTAAGCGTGGGTGTTCACGATGTTGTTCTCGCCGTCAAGGTCCATGCCGACGACCATGGCCAGTCGGTCGACATCGGCTCGAAGCGAACACAGGTCATCGGCCAGTTTTGGTGGCAGCATCGGAAGCACCGTGTGAGGCAAATAGACCGAAGTTGCACGGGCGGCGGCCGAACGGTCGAGCGCCGTGCCGGCCTGCACGTAATGGGCCACGTCAGCGATGGCCACCCAGAGGGTTCGCTGGCCGTTTTCCTCCACCAGACAAACAGCGTCGTCGAAATCCTTGGCGTCGGGCGGGTCGATGGTCACCAGCGGAAGATGGCGCAAGTCAGTGCGTCCGGCGGTGACTTCGGCGTTCCCGTCCACCTCGCCGAGCCGGTCAGCGTGGTCCACCAGCGAGGCGTCGTAGGTGCGTGGGAAGGGGTTGTGGCCGTCCTTTCGGCGAGCCTCCAGCCGTGCGTCGAGCAGTTCTCGGGCCGTCCAGCGTTTGGCCATCATCATCAAGAGTGCCATGGCGGGCTCGTCTTCCCTGAACCGGAGTCCAGAGCGTCGGGCTGCACATTTACGTGCCTCTTTCACGAGGTCAAAGCCTTGCATGGTGGTGCATCCTTGGTCGTCAAGGGCGTAGGCCTCGGGCAGGGGTTGGCCCCGAAGCATGGCCTCCCAAACGTCCTCAAGCAGGGTGTACATCGCCACGTCGTCCTCGCTGGCGTCTTCGGTGGTGAGCGGCGGCCGTCCGTGCAAAGGTGTCTGGCCTTTTCCCCCGTGTCGGCTGAAGAAATCCTTCCAGCGACCCGTGGCTGAGGTCAGGGTGTCGAGGGAAGCAGGACTCCGGAATTGAACGGCCTTGTCTTCAGCGGCGAGGATGTAGGTGCCTTCGCCCCGACCGTGAGCCAAGGCTTCGTTGACCTTGCTCAGCAGGGCGCGTTCAGCTTTGGGGTCGGTGCGGAACTGACCGGCTAAATCTTCCTTCTCGGTGAGCCACGCCGTGATTGAAGCGCCCGTCCAATTCTGGGACCAATGCTCGTCGCCAAAGTGCTGGGTGACCCGCCTCCAAAGGCGTTCATCGGGCGGGGATTGCGGCCCTTTCTTCGGCTTACGCTGACGGTTGTTCTTGCGTCCGCGTCCACGGTGTCGCCCTCCCGCCATGACCAAGGGTTTGGTTGAGGTTTCATGAAGTCAACGATTCACAATCCGGCGTCGCCAAGGCCCTTGAGGGCCTTGCGTTGCGCCTCCGTAAGGTCTTCGGGCTCGGCCAGAACGAATTCGAGGGTCAAGTCGCCGCCGTTGTAGCCGGCCTTCGCCATTCGTCGGCGGTCGCCCACTTGGGGCATGG
>CALGEM010000307.1 GCA_937881505.1 uncultured euryarchaeote | reverse complement strand
ACAATATAGAGGCTGCAGTAACAAGAAATCTCGCAGGACTAACACCACGTATAGGTGGATCTTCGTTTGATTTTACACAATTTGCAGCTGATGGTGGACGAATAGGTCTTCAAGAAGGTGGTGGTATCGAACAAAGATTAGAACAACTAGGTGGTGATGTAACTTCTGCAGAACAAATGTTACAAGGTATTAATCAAAGATTAAAGACAGCTGAATCTAGTTTAGGTTCAGGTGGTGGAGGTCTTGGTGGCCAACGCTTTGACGTTGGCATGACCATGAACGACAGCCAGTGGGCTTTGCCGATGCTTCGGCGCTTGGTTGAGGCCGGCAACATCGACGAAGATTTTGTCGCCTCAATTCGAGGAGAAATGGACGAGGGTGAACTGCCCGATGACGAAGGGGGTCTCTCCGCGGAAGCCATGACCACCATGGTCCGTCTAGCGTTGAACCGTCTGGTCGGTACCGAAGGGCCGCCGACGGCTGAAGCGAATGAGGCGGCTGAGCAAACCGAAGAGAAGGAGGTCGTCTCACCATCCAATGTTCCTTCCTTCAAGGACCTCAACAAGGGAGCTACACTTGGTGAGGGCGCCGCTTCGTCCCTTCCAAAATCCGGTGGGAATTCCTCAATGGAAGACATCCTTGAACGGCAAGCCGAAGACATCGCTCGGCAAGTGGAGGCGGACATGGATGGCATTCTTTCTGAAGAGCCGGAATACATCTCACTGTTGGATGAAAACGAGCAGGTGGGAATTGACCCTGAAACATTGGCACTTACACGGCTTACGGCTGAGGTTCTTCAGGAATTGATGGATGCCCTCAAGCGCCCTGGGGCGTTGTCCGATTTGACCTTGCTCACCCGGGTTGAGGATGCAAGCACCCTTGCAGCGGATATGCTCGATGCGCTTCCCGCTCAGGAGGAGGAGGAGTGAGTTCCACTGTGGACGAGCGCCGACTCCAGCGCGCCTTCATCGCCCTTCAACCCGAATGAGAAGAGGATTGAAACCACCCATCTCGTGCGAGGGTCGGGGACAGGCCATGTCGCAGGGGGACCTACCGGAAATCTTTGGTCAGGAATGGCGAGCTGCCCAGCCGTTGGAGTTTGTCCAACCTCTCCCGAAAGACGCTGCTCGCTCAGAAGTGCTTTCCTTCGTTGCTCAGCAACACGATGCGCATCTCTTCCTTGTGGCGAATGTGTGGGACCACCTCGTGGACAGCGAACCAGATACCTTTGAGGGGCCGTCGTGGAACACCTTTGCCCAACGCTTCGTTGACGCCCTTGAGCGAGGCCTGAAGAAGCAAATGAAGAGCACGCTCGGGGATGAACTCGAGCGAGAAGTGATTCCTCGCAGAAGCATGGAAGTCATGCTTGAACGACGAAGAACCCACTTTTTGGTGGACATGCGCTTGATGCTTCGCCGCCTCGCACACTACATGGCGGTGACCGTGGAGCAGCGGCTTGAATGGCAACGTTTGATGACGCGCACGCGATGCTTGGACGCTGCGCTCAAAGACATCTTCACCCAAGGCGTTGAAACGCCGGATGGCAGCAAGTTCGGTGGCAAGGGTTTCCGCTCAACATGGCA
>CALGEM010000306.1 GCA_937881505.1 uncultured euryarchaeote | reverse complement strand
AGGAGATGGAACGAAGCGTGAGGTCTTCGTTATCCTCGAGCCAGATGAGGAGCCGATGTGAGGCTTTCCTGGCTTGTTCCAAACGACGGTATGAGAAGGGCGTGAAATCGATATCAAACACCACCATGTGGTCGATGAGCACTGGATGCGGTGCATCCGTATCGCTGCGTTTGGGCAGGTCAATGGGTGTTAACCACGCCGAAGTCCCAACGTACACATCGCGAGGTCCTTGCTTCTTCAACTCCTTTTGGAGGGCCTTCACCGATGAAAATTGTCGGTTTGCGGTGGCCCATCGGTCGTTGGGTAGGCGCCATCGAAACTGGTGCCGTGATGGTTTATCCAGCCAATCAAGGTCGGTTTCATGCGACCCGTACCACGCTTGTAGCGCTTCTTGAGTCAGCATCAAACCGTATACAGCGGTTCATCCTCTCAACCTTTCCATCTCCACGGCTGATCAAGAGAACCTCCTTTTTTTGCTAAAAACAGGGTTCGTGCTGGGATAAGTATTAGATTTAGATGCCAAAACCGAACACCATGGCAGTGAATATGCAAGAGAGCAAGATTACACGATTTGGTACGGTTTGTGCGCTGTACTTTGCTCAGGGTGTTCCTTGGTTTTTCGTTGCTACCGTCCTTGTCACCTACCTTGTTGACAACGGTTCAATGAACGACGACCAGAAACTCGCGCTCATCTCCGCAGGTATGATTCCATGGATCATCGGTAAACTCGTTCTCGGCCCTGTCATCGACCGCTACCGTTTCCCTCGCATGGGGCAACGCCGTCCCTGGGTGCTCATTTCGCAACTGGGCATGATGCTCACGATGGCGGCCTTCCTTTTGGTTGACGACCCAGCCTCCGACTTGGAAACACTCGGCTTATTCTTCCTGATTCACAACATCTTCGCCGCCCTTCAAGACGTGAGCTCAGACGCACTCGCCGTCGACATGTTGAGCGATGAGGAATTACCCCTCGCTAACGGTTTGATGTTCGTGGCCAAGGGCTTCGGTGCCATGTTTGCTGTGCTTGGCCTCAGCCGTATTCTCAGCGACTCTGGCTTCCACGCCGCCCTTCAGGTCCAAATCGTAGTCCTGGCGGCCATCATGATGATTCCGCTGTTTGTCCGTGAACGTCCTGGCGACCAATTGCTCCCTTGGAGTGAAGCCTCCTCTGAGGCATCCTCAACAGACGACGGGGATGTCATGACCTTTGGTGAAATCAAAACTGCATTCCAGTCTGCCGTTTCCGGCAGTGCTGCCAAGATGGCGCTGTTGCT
>CALGEM010000305.1 GCA_937881505.1 uncultured euryarchaeote | reverse complement strand
AGGTGACTCGTCTGCGTTTGTTCAAGCAGTTCTTGTGGCGTACCGTCTGCACGCACCTGCCCGTTGTGAATGATAACAATTCGATTGCATACACGTTCTGCTTCCGCAAGTTGGTGCGTGGAGTAAATCACGGTTCCACCTTCTTGGCCTAGCTGACGGACGAGTTCTCTGACTGTCCTTGCACTCGTGACATCGAGGCCTGCAGTTGGCTCATCGAGCAAGAGCACACTTGGTGCATGGACGAGTGCCCGCAACAGAGCCGTTTTTTGCCGCATACCTCGTGAAAATCCCTTGGTGTGCCTCCCCAGCACATCAGCCATGTCCAGATGTTGGGCGAAGTACATGGTTCGTCTCCACGCCTCATCATCAGGAATACCGTGGATCCTCGCATGATACCGTATGTTCTCCCAAGCCGTTAACCGCGCGTACAGGCCTGTGTTTTCAGGAACGACGCCAAGTTGCCCCCTCCCATGTTCAACTTGTGTACCATCGGCCAACATAACATCCCCTTCAGTCGGCCGATAGACGCCTGAAAGGAGCCGCAGCAATGTTGTCTTTCCAGCGCCGTTCGAGCCAACAAGGCCGATAATTTCACCTTCGTGAATGTCAAGGTCAACTGTTTCCAACGCAATAACATCACCGAAGCGCTTCGAAGCACTCCGAACGGAGAGCAATGTGGGCCCCATGGGCGACTCAACTCGCGCGACCTGATTCTACAGCCCAGTTAAGGCCAGGGTGCTTTGTTTCAATTCGGTTTGCTCGGTGGAGTGTCGAGCGAAGGTGCTCTTGAATTTCCGTTTGCGGAACACCCATGTCAATCATGTTGGCCACCAATTCAATGGCTCCCTGAATTGCACCGGCGTCAAGGTATGCCTCATTGGAAATCGTTCGTTGAACACGAAGTTGTTCCAAACGCCCAGCGAGGTAATGGACTTCCCCCTTCAAACTCGGGGCATCAATGTGGGGCAGGGCGAGCAATTGGTCGATGCAGGTCCTCATCATATGGAAGAAGTTCAAGGCCGATTATAGGTGTTGGCATTGGCTCTCTTATGTGCGCTGGCTCAATTCAACGAGGACTCCACCTGTTGAACTGGGATGGACGAATGCGATCATCTTGCCACCTGCACCCAATCGTGGTGTTTCATCGATCAATCGCACACCATGTTCTGCAAGGTGTGCCAGGAGTCCAGTGAGGTTTCCAACGGAGAAGCAAATTTGCTGAACACCTGGCCCTCTCTTGGAAAGAAACTTCCCAATCGGTGTGTCCTCACCAGTCGGCTCGAGTAGCTCAATTTTCGCTAGTGGCGCCTCATCATTTTGCGAGGATGTCGAAAAGAACCGAGTGGTGACGCCTTGATCCTCAACTGTTTCATCGTGCTCGCCCTGAACAAGACCAATCAATCGCCAAAACGTACTGTTGTCATCAAGGCGATGTGCTGCAATTCCAATATGGTCAATGTGGATGGGTCCAAAACTCATACAAACACCTCAAAAGCCACTCGGCGCCATGTATGTGCCGAATTTATCTTTCATCGCGGATATGATTTCCCCCAATGTTGCACGAAGACGAACGGCTTCAATCACCAAGGGGAACAAATTTTGCCCATCTTCAGCCGCCTTTCTGATGGCCTCAAGTGCTTGGGATACTGCACCATTATCCCGAGTTGACCGGAGTTGTGCCAGACGCTCAGTTTGCCGTTCTCCCAATGTCGCGTCGGTTTTCATAATGGGAATGCCTTCAATTTCATCCATGGTGCCATAGTTGACGCCAACGATGTTGCGTTGGCTCTTTTCGATCTCGTTGAGATATTGGTAGGCTGAAAGATGAATTTCTTGTTGTTGCCAACCTTGTTCAATGGCTGAAAGTGCACCGCCTTTTTCCTCAATTTCATCGATGAGGGACATTGCAGCATCGTAAATTTTCCGAGTTAATTGTTCCACATGCCATGACCCAGCAATGGGGTCTACAGTATCTGCAACACCAGATTCTTCTGCAATTATTTGTTGAGTGCGTAAAGCGACGGTGGCTGATGCTTCCGTTGGTAGACCCAAAGCTTCGTCGTAAGAGTTTGTGTGCAAGCTCTGTG
>CALGEM010000304.1 GCA_937881505.1 uncultured euryarchaeote | reverse complement strand
CCGTCCGCGGCCATCGCGGCCACCTCGTTGGTTGCGACCGTTGTCTCGTCGGTCGCCTCCTCGGGAACCCTCTCGTCGGTCGCCACGTTGTTCCTTGGGCTTCTGTTTGGCACGAACCGTCACGCTCACGCCGATGAGGGTGTCCATGTCGAGGGACCGGTCAATGTGGGCGATATGGGCCAAGGGATGATTGGTGCTGCCGATGACGCCGTCCACCTTTCCGATGTACGTCCCGTCGTCTGCTCTGACCATGATGGCGTTGAGAGCGGGCGATGAGCCTTCAAAGTGCACCAGCAAGCCACCTTCATGGCTTCGTGCTTCAACGGTGCCAGTAAACATCTCAAGACCTGATTTGTCCTGCGACCATCGCTTTTTGGTGTTGTCGGTTTATTCCTCAACTTTGCGACGATGTAGGACGGCAACACCGAGCATGCAGATTGTTGCCAAGAACGAAAGGGATGGAAGGGCGCCACCGTCGTCTTCAGTAAGTGGAGGGGAAACAATGGGTGTGTCGTCCACCACCGGAGCGGGGATACCAACCGAAAGGGTGGTGGGCTCTCCACTCTCGTCCACGGCCTTGATGACAACATCGTAGTTGGTCAACCCGTTCGCAAGGCAGATCGCGGTAGAAACCTCCACAGCCCAGTTGATGCCATCGATGGTGAAGCCTTGGTATTCCGCTCCACAAATCGTGAGGCTCATGGTCACGGTCTCCAAGTCTGGGTCGGAAACGAGCCCGTACATCTCGAACTTGAGTTGGCTTTCGTCCCAAGTGGCGTTTTCGCCGTCAAAGTTCACCGCCACAGAAACGACCGGTGGGGAATTGGGTTTGGTGAGCCCCAATGAGAAATCCACAGCATGCGGTAGCATATTGGATGCTTGGGCATTCACGCTGAACTGGAACGAACCGGGACGGATGTTGGTCAGGGAAACGGCGGTCATGGCTGGGGAGGATGCGACGGTAATGGTCTCTCCTTCTCCACCCAACTGTCCGTTTTGAGATGCACGCGCGGTGAACAAAAATTCGTTGACAAGGCCAGCGGGCGTGATGGTCAATCTGGCGTTCTTCCCGTCATCATCCACGGTGCCCGTTGCGGTGTAGAGGGTGCCAAAGGTCCATGTTCGAGAATCATTTTCGTCAACGGCGCCCAAGGGGTCAACTGCATGACAGGTGGCCGTGGATTGGCTGGAGCCCGCAGGTTGGGTGACGAAGAAGTCGCCGATGACGTTGGTCGTTACACTCCATCCGTCTTCATCAAAGGCGCACTGAAGGGACCAACCGTTGTTATCGGTGGCCCATGCATTACCCGTTTCTGCGGTGGCGAAGAGCCAGGTGCCCGTCCCGGAGGTCGGGATTTTTGTTCCGTTGTCCGGCGTTGTCTGTGTCCACATTGGAATATCATTGGCCTCCGGCTCTTGGGTGGTGAAATCCATGAACATGTTGCATTCCAAGTCCCACTGGGTTCGGTCAAAGGAAACCAACTGAGTCACTTTCAGGGCGCCGTCGGGGAGGTACATGAACGAGGGTTCGCCGATGTGATCGCATGTTTGGCCGCTTTCGGGTTGGTTGTCGACCACCCTAAAGTCGTAGATTCGAAGGCCTTGAAGAACCGGGAAGGTGACCACGAGTGCGGCATTGCTCATGTTGCTGATGTTCATGGCGAGTGTGAAGTTCGATACGCCGCCGTTGGGAAGTTGGTCCCAACGAACATTGTTGGTTTGTCCGTCGGCGACAAAGAGGCTGATTTCCATGTCGTCGGTGGTGGAGGTGGGCACTTCTTGGCAGTCGGATGCGGCTCCAAAGTTCGTACATTGTCGAGCGTCCTGGTGGCCTTCGGGAACCAAGTTCACCTCGTCGAGACCGATACCGTCCTCGACGAACTCAAAGTCGTTCCAATCCACGCCGCCGGAGTGAGGAATACCTTCACGCATCCCCAATCGTGTTTCCATGTCGGCGATGCATTTTGGCCCAATGCTGCGAACAGCATCTCGTTCATCGGTGCTGATCCACTCGTTATCGCCTCCCGGCAAGCCTTCAAACAACCCGTCAAGGTTGTCTCGGACGATGGCGGAGTTTGAGCCGTTGACCCATGCATTGGCATACATGTCCCCGGTCGCCCAATCATCCAAAATCTCCAGTTCAAACAGGGCGAAATCGTACTCGAAGAGATCCTCAAAGGTGTAGCCGCTGCAATCAACGTCCAAGGTGTCTTGACGACCCTCGGTCGGGGCTACGAGGGGCGTATCTTGGAGGCTGGTAAGCACGGGCGAAGAGGTGACGCCCACCATCAATAAGGCGAGGAGCAGGGAAAGCAGCGGTGCTTGCAAGCGGGGTGTCATAACATACCGGTTGCCTTTCGCCTTCATGAAGAATTGGTTGATTCCATCATGGAACAAGCCGTTCCATGCGGCGATGAAGCGCCCACCAAGGCAGGACCGTCCAGAGCAGAGCAGCCAGCCATGATTGCCATGCATGCACGCCTCTGTCCACCGTTGGAAGTTGCGTTTCGAGGAGATGGTGGTAGACGCCGTTGGGTGAAAGCAAGTCCAGCATCCCTTCAAGTGCCACCCACGCAGGGTCATTGGCTTCACCCACGGCCACACCGGATGCATAGGCGACCATGGTCGTCACCAAGGCCCAAAGGAAGGTGAAGAAGAACCAAACGCCAATGCCGAAGGCGATGGCGGTTCCTTGTTCTCTTGCGGACGTTGAGGCGAGCAGGGCGAACAGGGTGTACCAGAACACCACCAGGCCGGTTGAGAGTGCATAGACCAGCAGCTCGATCATGGTCGGCCACTGGCCCGTTCGATACTGCACGACGAGGACTGAGGCAAAGAGCAGGGCGTAAACCGGCACCAGAATGCTTTGAGCGTGGCCGAGGATGAGCGCAGTGGCTTGGTGTTTACGTGGCATGGGTTGAGCGAGACGTACTTCCAACATGCCGCTGGCTCGGTCTTTGCTCACACCATCAAACGCCATCAAAACAGCGCACATGGTTGCACCAAACACCACGCCAAGCGAGGCGTAAAACAGGACTTCCATCGCCGTATCGGGTTGATGCCCTCCGGGCAGCACGATGTTGGGGTCGGAAAATCCCCAAGCCATACCCGGTAAGAACAGCAGGAGGATGGGAAGCATGATTTTGAGGCGAATTCCGGACAAGCGCTCCTTACGAATCCGAGCTGCGACCTTCATGATTCGCTTGAGGTCACTCATCTTCACTCACCTCCACGGAACGCATCGGTAGCATGGCCGAGGAAGCCACTTCCAGTGAAATATCGTCCACGCTCATGCCGGTCGCAGCGCACAACCATTCGACCAGGTTGGGTCGCACCGGTGCCCACGAGGTCAGGTTGGCTTCGGCCTTCATGGCCGCAGAAAGCACCGATTGTGGGTCTTGTTTCACCGTCAAGGACCAGCCATCATCGTCTTGATGGTGTTCGAGAACATCATCGGCCGGAGCGAAACTCAAGGCATCAACCTCGCCTTGACCGGTGATGGTGTAGCGTCCTTCAAGTCCGAGACGACGTTCAACATCCTCAAGGGGTCCCTCGTCAAGCAATTGCCCTCGGTGCAGGAGGCCTATGCGGTCAATCAACCCCTCAAGTTGGGCCACCATGTGCGAGGAAATCACCACGCTGACGCCTTTGGACGCAAGTGTTCGGACCAAGGCCGCGAAGGCTTCGGCCGCAACGGGGTCCAGCCCGTTGAACGGTTCGTCGAGCAGGAGCACCTTTGGCGAGCCAAGCAAGGCTGCCGCAATCGAGAGGCGTTGCCGCATGCCCTGGCTGAGGTTATCCAACGCCTCGTCTTTTCGAGAACGTAGGCCAACAAGGGCGAGGAGGCGCTGGATTTTCGTCTCGGATGTTCCCCGCATTTCGCCCAGTTGGCTCAAGGCTTCGTACACCGTGGTTCGGCCTTGCCACCGAACCTGTTCTGGCATGTGGCCCACCCATTGGCGAAGGTCGTCAACCGGTTGCCAACCTTGGCCGTCAAATCGGCCTTCTATGCTCCCTTCTTGGACGGGTAGAACCCCGGCCATCATTCTGAGCAGGGTGGTTTTTCCCGCCCCATTCGGTCCAATGAGTCCCAAGACAGACCCTTCGTAGAGGTCAAGGGACAAGCCGACGATGCCGGGACCTGCTCGCTTGGCCCAGGGTTTGAACAGCCTCGGAGCGGGAATGGCGTGTCGGTGTTGAACCGACTGAAAGGAAAGCACCGGCTCCGCCATGGCCAAACCCACGGGAAACCCTCGCATCAACCTTGGCGAGAGGCGAACCTCTATGGCAGGCGTGTTTCGACTCCAACCCGGTATTGACGATGTGGCAGGGCGTTCTCCAGTCGTTGGCTCCCCTGGCAGGAGGTGGACTTGCGTTGTACCTCCACCATCGGCGGACCAAGGACTCGGAAGAGCATCACTGGACCTGGGCCATTGGGAGCAACGGTGTGCGCATGGCCTTTGTCTTCGCCGCCCTCATCTGGATTGTTCCAGCGGGCGCGCTGTTGGCGCTCCCCGCACTGTTGTTGCTCTCCCTCCTAAGTCCAGCCGGCCGACAGGAATGGTCGGAACAGCGAACACCTCGGTTGGTGGCGCTGAGTGTGGCGGTTCTGTGCCTTGGAGCGACCGGTTTTCTTCCGGTTTCTCAACCCGTTGCGCCCGATGATTGGGGTCAGCCCTTGTTCACCGAAAACCCGCATGCACCGATCTACCCTGCCGGCCAGCAGTACACCTGGGTCACCACCGACGTGGTGGTGCTGCAGTCGCTGACCATGCGCCTCCCGCATCAACCGGGCGTGATGGGTGCTGAGACGGTTGCTCTGAACTTGGCTTCGCTCATGAACATGGAAACGGGCCGGCTGCATCAAGCGATTGAATTGATTGACGAGGAGGTGCCCTTCGTGCGACTTAACCCCGAAGAGATCACGCTACGGCCCGTGCCAGCGCCGTCCACCGTTGACATCATCCTCGGGAGTTGGGATTCCGGCGATGTTGAGACGGTGGTGTACAGAGCCTACGACATCAACACCACCGCGTTTGGCTCCGACCCGGAGGGGACGAAGGTCGGCGAGGTCTCGATGGTTGCCAAGGCTTCGTGGGGTGGTGAGTTGGATATTCTCGTCATCGTTCGGCCGCTTCAGCCACCCAACGTGGATTACGACGGCATCGGTGAGCAGTGGATTCGGGATTGGCTCATCGCCCGGGGATGAGACGACTTCGCCTTGACCCTTCGTTTGATGCTCAATAGCGAACCTTCTGACGGGTCAAGGTACGCCAAATGCGCTGCAGCGGGTCGTAGTATCGGTCCACGACGCGTTCCTTGAGTTGGATGATGGCGTCGTCGGTGATTTGGATACCTGCTGGACAGACTTCGGTGCAGCATCGGGTGATGTTACAGTACTCAACACCGAACTCCTTCTTGATCTCGGGGACGCGGTCCTCAATATCGAGGGGGTGCATTTCGTATTGCGCCAAGCGGACCAGGTTGCGTGGGCCGGCGAAATCGTCGAAGAGCTCGTGGTCTCGGAGCACGTGGCAGGTGTTGACGCACAGGAAACATTCGATGCACTCACGGAAGTGTTGGACCCGGTCGGCTTCCATCTGGTTGAACTCCCAGTTCATTTCCTCAGGTCCGTTGATGGGTGCGATGCGCTGGGCCACGTCGTAGTTCCAACTGACGTCGGTGACGAGGTCCTTGACGTGGGGGAAGGTCTTCATCGGCCGGATTTCAATCGGTTGACCGGCCGGTGTTTCAGCGACCACGTCGCTCATTCGCGTCATGCACATCAGCCGTGGTCGTCCGTTGATTTCTGCGGAACACGAACCGCACTTCCCGGCCTTGCAGTTCCATCGAACCGCCATGTCGGGTTCCTGGTCGTGTTGGATACGGTGCAGGCAGTCGAGTACGACCATGCCTTCGTCAAGTTCCAGTTCATAGGCCTGGAGTTTGGCATCATCGCCTTCGCCGCGTAGAATGTTGAACGATTGTTTGGTGCCTTTGAGGGACATCAGTTTCCACCTCCTGCTTCTGCTGCGCGCTCAGCGATCATCGCCTTCACTTCCTTGAGGGCATCCTGGAGGTCGTCGCGCATCTCCTCCACAGGTTCTTGTCGAATCTTCATCTCACCGTTTTCCATCCAGATGATGTTGAGGGTCTTGCCCCAGTAATCGTCCTCTGGTGTTGGGAAATCATCCCGCGTGTGGCCGCCTCGGCTCTCCTCACGGGTGATGGCCGCCAGCGTGGCAGCGTGAGAAACATCGGCCATGTTGAGCAGGTCAAGGGCTTGATGCCATCCAGAGTTGTACTTGCGAGAGGTGCCGGAAGAACAGGCCAAGGCGCGCTCTTTGAACGCCTTGATGTCATCGAGGGCTTCCTCAAGTTCGCTCTTGGTTCGAATGATGCCGACCTTGGCCTGCATCATGTCGCGCATCTCATCATAGATGCGTCCCGGGTTTTCGCCACCCTCTCGCTGAAGCGGTGCCAGCATGTCGTTGATGGCTTGTTCAACCTGTGCTTCGTCAATGGAGGGCTGGGCGAGATCGTTCGCGCGCTTGGCGGCGAACTCACCGGCTCGCTTGCCGAACACGATGAGGTCGGAGAGTGAGTTTCCACCGAGCCGGTTTGCACCGTGGAGTCCCGAGGCGACTTCGCCGCATGCAAAGAGGCCGGGAACGGTTGTTTCCTGAGATTCAGCGTCGACGATGACGCCACCCATGACGTAGTGGGCCGTTGGCCCCACTTCCATGGGCTCTTTGCTGATGTCGACGCCAGCGAGTTCCTTGAACTGATGGTGCATCGAGGGGAGTTTCTTCATGATGGCTTCCTCACCGCGGTGAGAGATGTCGAGGAAGGCACCACCGTGAGGTGAGCCACGGCCTGCTTTGACCTCCTCGTTGATGGCCTTGGCCACAACGTCTCGGGTCAGGAGTTCAGGCGGCCGGCGAACGGTCGCCAACTTGCCGCTGACGACTTCTTCGACCCACTGGTCGGCTTCTTCAATGGTATCGGCGTGGTCGCCGGCGAACATTTCAGGCACGTAGTCAAACATGAATCGACTGCCTTCGCTGTTGGTCAGACGTCCACCTTCGCCACGAACACCCTCGGTGACGAGGATGCCACGAACGGACGGTGGCCACACCATGCCGGTGGGGTGGAACTGAACGAACTCCATGTCGCGAAGTTCCGCGCCAGCCCACAAGGCGAGGGCGTGCCCGTCACCGGTGTACTCCCACGAGCCGGAACAAACTGACCAGCAGCGCGTGATGCCGCCCGTGGCGAGGACCACGGATTTGGCGGAGAAGGCGTGGAATTCACCGTCAACGCGGGTGTAGGCAACACAACCGGTAACGCGGTCGCCTTCCTTCAAGAGGCTTCGAACCGTGTATTCCATGAAGATGTCAATGCCTTCGTGAATACCGCGTTCTTGCAGCGTACGGATGATCTCGAGCCCGGTTGCATCGCCGACGTGGGCGAGTCGAGGGAAGGTGTGGCCGCCAAAGTTTCGCTGGTTGATGAGGTTCTTTGGCGTGCGGTCAAACACGGCGCCCCACTGTTCGAGCTCCCGAACACGGTCGGGGGCTTCCTTGGCGTGGAATTCGGCCATGCGCCAGTTCGCAAGCCACTTGCTGCCCTTCATCGTGTCGTGGAAGTGAACCTTCCACCCGTCTCGGGGGTCGGCGTTTTGGAGGGCTGCTGCGCAACCACCTTCGGCCATGACCGTGTGGGCTTTGCCCAGCAGGGATTTGGTGATGATGGCGGTCTTGGCGCCGGTGCGGGCTGCTTCAATGGCGG
The DNA here is from genome assembly GCA_937881505.1 of uncultured euryarchaeote. Lineage (GTDB taxonomy): Archaea > Thermoplasmatota > Poseidoniia > Poseidoniales > Poseidoniaceae > Poseidonia. The sequence goes on along the minus strand of CALGEM010000304.1, from coordinate 2,384 downwards.
CACGGAGTCCGGCACCGCCGGCCCCGATGACGACGACATCGTATTCGTGTTTGGTTGTGTTCTCGCTCATCATCTCACCTCACACAACAAAGAGCACCATATCGCTCAAACGACCTTCGGCCACGGCGAGCACCCACAGGTCGCCAAGGAAGACGAAAATCAACGACGTCCAGAACCAGAACCCGTGGGAGCGGTTCAGCACGCTGATTTTGCCAAAGAGAACGCCGCGAACTCGGCTGATGCCGGTGGTCCAACGGTCGAGCATGCCGCCGGCCAGGTGGCGCAGGGCGTGGCAGGAGGTGACGTACATCGTGAGCAAGAAGGCTTCAATGCCCATGACGAAGGTGCCAATGGATACGCCATAGCCATCGTGGGTGGCGGAGTGGAAGTGCATCGTGTGGGTGACATCCCACCACTTGATGACAAGAATGACCATGGCGGCGTAGAGGAAATAGCGGTGAAGGTTGTTGAAGATGAACAAGCGCTTCTCGCCTTTGTAGCCAATGGCCTTGTTGATGTCGGGCTCGTCAACCCAGCATGCGGTTGGGCTGGCGAAGAAGGTGCGGTAGTAGACACGGCGCATGTAGTAGCAGGTACCACGGAAGCCAAAGGGAATCCACAGCACGAGGATGGCGGCGTTGACCCATTCTGGGTGGTTCCACTCGTTGAGGCCGAACAGGTTCCATTCGAGCACGTTGGGCGAGAAGATGGGCGACATGACCGTGCTACCGTGCAGAGCATAGGAGATGTCAGCATCGTAGAGGAAGAGGCGCCAGAAGGTGTAGAGGAGCGCGGCGGTCAACCCGATGCCCATGGCCATCGGCTGACTCCACCAGTTGTCGATTCGGTTGGTGCGCCCGAGCCCGTTCAGGACCGGGAGTTTGATGCCTTCACCCATTCACATTCCCCCTGTTCCCTACGGGAACATGCTCATCCAGTGGCGCAGGGTCTTTGAGGTTCACCATTGAGCCGCAGGCCGATTTTGGTAGAATTTCAGGCCAATTCCGACCAATTGACCTCGGCCTCGACCATTTCGATCTCGTCGACGTCCATCTGGGCGAGTTGGAGTTTACCCGACAACTCGTCGTTGACCGCATGCCAGTAGGAATAGGCTTCAATGACCCAAATACCCGATTCACGTGTGCCGTTTCCGGACCCCTTGACGCCGCCGAACGGCAGGTGAGCCTCAGCGCCCGTGGTGGAGTTGTTGATGCCTGTCATGCCGGCCTTGATACCTGTTTTGTAGCGGTAGGCTTCCAAGCGGTCGTTGGTGTAAATGGCCGAGGACAGGCCATAGGGGCTTGCGTTGGCGAGGTGGAGGGCGTGATCGAAATCCTTCGCCTTCACCACGGTGACCACGGGGCCGAAAATCTCCTCGTGGAAGCAGTCCATGTCCTCGGTGACGTCCACAAAGACGTGGGGCCACATGAAGACGCCTTCGGAAGCGTCTCCCATGAAGTTCTCAGGAGCGCTGTCCGCCGTGATGGGTCCCTCGCCCCATAGTTGCGTGGCGCCGCTGGCCTTGGCCATTTCGATACCTGCGAGGAAATCCTTGGCGTATTTCTCGGAAAGCATGGGGCCGTAGAGCACGTCCTTGTGCACCAATGAGTTGCCGATGCGGGTGGATTTGACCTTGGCCATGAACTTCTCCATGAATTCGTCGTAAATCGATTCGTGGATGATGAGGTTGCCAAGGCTGGTGCAGCGCTGACCGGCGGTACCGAAGGCGCCCCAGTAGGCACCTTCCACGGCGTTGTTGAGGTCGGCTGAAGGCATGACAACAAGCGGGTTTTTGCCACCCAATTCGAGGGAGCAGGAGACGAGGTTGCGTCCACAGACTTCACCGATCATCTTGCCCACGCCGGTGGAACCCGTGAAGGAGATCTTGTTGACCAGTCCTTCATCAACTGCATCGACGAGGTATTGGCCGGCACCGCTGCCTTTGCCGTGAACGAGGTTAATGACGCCGTCAGGCAAACCTGCTTCGTGCATAATTCTAGCCAAGGCAAACGAGAGCAAAGGGGCATCCTGAGGCGACTTCCAAACGCAGGTGTTGCCGCACATGATGGCGGGGATCATCTTCCAAAAGGGCACGGCGGAGGGGAAGTTGCAGGCGTTGATGATGCCACAAACGCCAAGGGGGCGTCGGTAGGTGAACAACTCCTTGTCGGGGAGTTCAGAGTTGACCGTTTGCCCGTAGAGGCGTCGCCCTTCAGACTGGAAGAACAGACAGGTGTCGATGGCTTCTTGGATTTCGCCACCCGATTCCTTGAGGGTCTTGCCGATCTCACGGGTTTCAAGCGCCACAAGCGCGTCCTTGTGCTCCATCAAGAGTCGGCCCATGTTGCCGATGATTTGGCCACGGGTGGGCGCCGGTGTGGCGG
>CALGEM010000303.1 GCA_937881505.1 uncultured euryarchaeote | reverse complement strand
CCTCTTTGAGGCCCACCATTCAGGAAATGTTCGGGACAAACATGGCTCGAGCCGTTGAGTTGCTGGCTCGCGCAACCGGACGAAAGCTAAAGCCATGGCAAGAAGGTCAACGACGAACATTGCCATCCAACGAAAAGCGCATGCTCAAGTGCCCAAAAACAGCCATCTGCCGAGCCGGTGGAAAGGAGCACCCAGAACTTCGAGGCGCCACCGAGCAGGACAACTTGCAAATCATGGCACTCGCCATTGCATCCCTTGCCTCCCGGATGTTCAAAACCATCAGCATCAATGAAAAACAGTTGATGGAGACCTACGGCATCACCCAAAAGCAATTGGTCAACGCCAAGAAAATCATCCGCCAGCATTACCTGGCACGTATCCGAATTGGATGGGCTCCCATGCCTGACCAGCTGCACGCCGCTGCTGCTCGAGAAGACAAAATGGACAAGGCCGTTTACAACCTTGAAGATGCGTTGGCCTCTCGCCTGGATGAGTCTGATTTGCGAGCCGTCATGGATGCCTTCTTCCAAGCCATGAGTGATATCGGAGAGCCAAGTGTTGATGCTCCAACCACCAACGTGCCCATCTCCATGGTCGCCGCTTGTGTCATGTACAACGTGCTTCAGCGAATGGGTTTGGCCCAAGGAAACCTCAACAGCATCGCAAAAGCCGTCAACTGCACCGGTGCTGGCCTAAAGAGTCGTCTTGCCATTCTGCAAAAGCAGTACGAACAAGGGAAATTCCCACAGGCTGAATCCTTGTTTGAAGAATCCGTCAACGGAGCCAAGGAGTCCAAGGGTAAGAAAGGCGCCGAGGAAGAATCCGAGGAATGAACCAACTGAAGACGGTTTGATATCCTCGGATGCCTTCGGGTCATCCATGCGACGATGTGCTGCAGCAACCTTGTTGGCGATTTTTCTTCTGGCATCAACCGCGCCAACAACCGCGGCTCTGCCAGCTGTTGAAGTGAACAACGGCATGATCTTTGGTGGCCAATCAACAAAGGCGACCAATGCAAGCGTGTCAACCCATAACCTCAGTGATTTGGGTGCTGTGGTTGAAGTCTACACGGCGACGTGGTGCGATAATTGCGTCTACATTGAGCACGCTCTCGAAGAGTTGTACCAAGACGGTCTGCTCACGCCCTACCACATTCACTCCACCCTCAGTGACCCCTTCGGAGATGAAGGGTTGGAACAACGATTCAGGGACCGCTACGTGCATTTGACGGACTACTCACATTCACCGCCCGGTGCTGTGTTCAACGGCACGATGAAAAAGGCAGGCAGCGTTCCAGATTCGGATGTCCACGACAATAAACACGACAACCGTGTGGAAGAATTCACCGGTCTTGCTCAGCGTGACCTCGCCTTGGGCACTGGAACCACGATGTTCTCATGGACGCCGATCACCAACACATCCGGAACGATTGCTTGGACGCTTGATATTGACGAGCGCCATTTGGAAAACATGACCCTCAACGTCGCTGCATGGGTTGTGGAATCGGCTGCCGATTACGAAGAAGGGTCCAACGGCCAGGGCACCTACCCGCATATTGTCAGGAGCATGGTCAGCCTCAGTAACCAAACCAATGGAACGGCGACGCTCGACCTTCCCACTCCACATGACGGGGACGACTTGGAAATCCATCTCGTTTACGAAATCACACCCGTTGTGGTCGAAGAACCCGTTCAACCAGTCGACACGGATGATGAAACCGAGGACACGCCGGCCCTTTCGATGTTCTCAACCATCCTTGTGGTTTGTTTGGCGGTGGCGTTCAGCCGAAGAGGTCTCCAAGACCGTCCTCTCCGCGATTGAGCCAATTGTGAAAATTTTCCCTGTTTGGCCGCCGGTCGTCGGTGTGGTCAATTTGAAGTTGCCAACGGAAGTGAGGAACCTCTGCAGGTGGAGCGACCACGTCCACGTAATTCCACCATCGAGGTGGTGCGCCACGAACCCGTTGTCGTTCCTGAGTATCTCGTAGGAGGTCGGTCAGTTGAAGACGAGCATTTGGCCGTGGATGGTCCCTGCGAATGAAGATGCTGTCGTTGCCCTGTTCGTCATCCTTGACGTAGCCAAGGGTTCGTGCGATCCTGCTGAGGAAGTTGCGTTCGAGTGGTGAGCGTACCGTAACCTGTAGCGCAGCGTGTTCAAAACTCAGCGGCAACCCGTCGTCATTGGGAATGCGGACGAAGGAGCCCAATGGCTGGTGAACAAGCACCTCCCAAGCTCTGGCAAAAACCTCGCACCAACGGCGTTCACCGTCTCGAACATCACCCTCGTCGTGAACGTCGTCAAACCGTCGATGGGGCATCAGGTGATGGTATCGACGGCGGAAATACCCCTCGTGAAAACCACCGAAGAATTCGCCTTGCTGGTGAGCCCCGGAAATGCCGGGCACGTAATGGGGGACGGTTGTTCGCCAAGCTGCAACCACATCGTCAAGGGGGAAGGTCCCGTCTCGATCAAAACTTGCGTGATAACGTGAATTCCATCGTTCAGAGTGAACAGCCCGGCGACGGTGGTGGCGATTTCGAATGAGCAATTCGTGCAATCCTCGGCCAGGTCGCCGTTCGTGTTCGGCATCACGTCGCTCCCTGTACCACCGAAGGTTTCGAACGATGTTACGGTGTTGAGGGGCCATGTTTTCGACACCCAACGCATCCAACCAGTCAACGGGAATGTTTCGCCTCAAGAAACCAAAGGGTGCGTTGTTATCAAGAAGTTCGTGCAAACTTCCGATGTCCTGACAAGCCTCGATATCGTTCACCATGGAGAGGAGGACCCCGCCGATGGTGTCTCCCAGCGGAACAGCGTCGCCGATGCGTCCGCTGTGGATGCAAATTGGAATTTTGATATTCGGTTCAACATCAACAAGGTGTTGAATGGTGTACGGGGCACCGTGTTGGCCGGGTTCTACAGCGATTTCATACAGATGGCCAAGACGGCCTATCACCAAGGCCCTCCCGTGTTGAACGAAAATTTTGGTGTCTAGACCGTTCATGATTTGGTGATAAAATTCCAGCGACTTGATCAGGGGGGCTGTTGGCTGGTTGGGTTCGGCATACGGAACCGACCAATTGTGTTGCAATCCCAGTAGCAGACGCCCTGCTTCGCTGTTGAGAGGCGACAAGGTGATGGAGGTCAAAAAGGCCCAGAGGACGGGGTCGGTCGGCACCTGAATCAACCGAAGCTTACCCGAGGCTGTCCGGACTCGGAGACGGACGTTCTTTCGATTGATGTCCATGGCCCATTTTTGCGTATCAGCTCGTTGCATCGCCCCCTCAAGCGCCTGCCATGCTCGCATCCACGGGGTGTTGTACGCTTGGAACAATCCGGGAGGGTGGTTGGAGAGCGCATTTTGAAACATGCCTTCGAGGTTGGCTGGCTGTTGGTCGAACATGCGAGTTTGAATATCGTGCGACCACGCCATCATGGGGACACATTCAGCCGAGTCCATTGAAAGCGTGCGGTCCACCCTCAACCGATTGGAAAGCCAGGCCAGCATGCTGGCCAGCGGACGGTAATGAGAGCGGAGTTCTCGGCGACCAAAGTGGTGGCGCTGCATCAACGGATGTTGCCCGCCCAAATTTGGGTTGACCGAGGCGATGCCGAGCAGGAGAGCGGGGATGTTCCACCCCTTGCGTGCTTCACGACGACCCATCAATGAAAAGACGATGGCGAGGCTGAGGCCGTGGAGAGGAACACCGTTCAAATTCCATGTCGAATCCATGTATCGGAGCATGGACCCATCAACGAACTCAATACCTTCTCGCAACATGCTTTCTTGGTCAAGTGAAAGGTTGTCCCCTCGCTCAACGGCTTCAGCCAATGCCTCAAAATCGTGAGAAGATGCTGGAAAACCGATGATGGGGTCGAAATCTCCCTCTAGACGCGCCCATTGCACGTGTTCCATGTGCTCCACGTTCGCCGAGAGCGTGGCCCAACGGCGCTTTGAGGTTCCTCCTGGCCCTCCAA
>CALGEM010000302.1 GCA_937881505.1 uncultured euryarchaeote | reverse complement strand
TGGCGATGTCGATTTTGTTAATGGCGATGACCGCTTTCTCATAGACACGGTTGCCGGCCAGCGCATCCACGATTTGCTCGGCCGTGGAGTTCTCGCGAAGGGTCACCAGGGCCGACGTGTAGCCAAAGGAGCGAATGATGTCGGCCATTTCTTCCTCGGTCAGGTGAGTCTGCTCCACCGTGCTTCGAACCTCAATTCCACCTCGGTCGGTGCGCTTGATGAAGACGGGCGGCTTGACTTCGTTGAGTCGTAGACCAGCGTTGTGCAACTCTCGGTGAAGGACGTTAAAGTGCCCGTCTTGGAACGGGTCAACGATGTAGAGCACCATGTCAGCGCTGCGAATCACGTTGAGAATCTCCCGGCCTCGGCCTTTACCCTCGGCAGCGCCCTTGATGAGTCCAGGCAGGGCAAGAATCTGGATTTTCGCACCCCGATGCTCCATGACACCGGGAATACAGGTGAGGGTGGTAAACGCGTACCCTCCGGCTTCGGAGTGGGCGTCGGTCACCTTGGAAATGAGGGTGGACTTACCCACCGATGGAAACCCGACGAGAGCAACGGTTGCGTCTCCCGATTTTCGGACTTCAAACCCTTTGCCGCCACCGCTGGCTTTGGAGTGGGCCGCCGTCTTTTCCTCCTTGATTTTGAGTTGGGCGATCTTGGCCTTCAACTTCCCAATGTGGGCGTTGGTGGCCTTGTTCTTCTGGGTCTTGTCGATCTCGGCGCGAATCATTTCGATTTGCTCTTTGATCGTCGCCAAGCCGAACCCTCCCGTATCGGGGCTTGGTTGGCTGTTCTTGAAGGCTCTTACGCAAACAAACGCCCCAGCGGGTTGTTTCTCATCATGGGCGATGCCCTCAAACGGGACGGGCCGTTGGAAGTGGACATGGGGTTGGACATGATTGGCCTGTTGGTCCACGTGCCGACCTTGAACCACCTGCTCACGCTCTCTTGGAGCGAGCTCAAATCCGGCATGGAGGGAGCCGGCCTCCGAGAGCGCCGACCTGCTCAGGACGGGACATTAACCACGGCTTTCGCCATTGACGCTGAGGCCGATCTCTTGGATTGGATGGACGAGCAAGCCGTGGAGGGTGACCCATCGGTTTCCCAGGTGTTATCGCAACTCTCTGACGGTGCCGAAGGTCTTCTGCACCTCATGCACTGGGCCAGCCCTGGGCGCTGGGAAGTTTGGGAAGGTCGGGCTTTCCTCTACATCGAAAACGCCACCGGCCAGGAAGCCGGTGATATCGAGGACCTCTACATGGAATCCACGTGGGCCGAGGCCAAAAAGCGTCTGCATGGCATTGCCGAGGACGAGTACGCCGAGCGTGTGGTGATGGATTGGATGGAACGCCGCAAGGCCCTAGGAGAAACGCTGGACGAAGCGATGGACCCGAAAATCGTCCCCACCTTTGAGGCCCATACCCGTGCTTCCAAGGCGTTGGTTCATGTCGTGAACAGAGCGATGAACGAGGAGGAACTGGAACTCGTCATTGGACGTGAGCATCTTGAAGCCACCAAATGGGGCCACGGGGACTGGAACCTTTCCACCTTTTTGCAATCCCAGTAAGCGTTGGGTTCAAAATCCACCTTGCACGCCCTCAGCATGATGTCCGACGAGACGCCCGAAGAAGCGCCTGTTGACGACACCGTTCCGGTGGAGGATGCGCCCACTGAGGAAGCACCTTCCGAAGAGGCGGTTGAGGAGCCTGAAGAAGAGCGAGACCCGCTTGAGGTGGCCCTTGAGCGCGCCGAATTCGCCGAGAAAGAAATCGCCTACAAAGAAGCGGAAATCCAAAACGTTCGCAAGCGTATGATGGGCGAAAAAGCCGACCTCATTCAATATGGGGGCATGGGACTTGCCCGTCGCATGCTGACCATTCTCGGTGATGTTGACCGTGCGATGGCCGGTATTGAGGAGGACGACCAGTCACCCGTGGCTCAGGGCCTTCGCCTCCTGCGCAACAAGATGTGGCACGAACTCCAAGCCGACGGCGTTGCCCACATCGAAGCCAAGGGTGCGGTGTTTGACCCCTCGAAAATGGAAGCCATCACCACGATTCCTCCAAGTGATGCTTATCCCAACGGGACGGTTGTTGATGTCTTGGAGCAGGGCTACATGTACAAGTCCAAGGTCATCCTCGTCGCTCGCGTGGTTGTCGCTTCGGAGTGAGCCTCAACCGGCATGAACGCCGGTTTCAAAGGTTGAACATCGGAACATCGCATCGTTTTCAATCAGCCATTCAATGACCGCTGCGGGCACGCTGGTACGGAGCACTTCCCTCGTCGCATCATCGTCCATCACGGTCGAGAGCATGCGAACAGTTTGGCGCACACGCCAGCCTTCCAATGTTTCTCGTTCACTCAAAGGAACTTCATGCACGTCCCAACCCGCTGCTCGGTACAATTCCATTGTGGGACCGTCTGAGGTGACCAGTGTCCCCGTACCGTGGCTTTTGCTCGCATGGTCCACCCAGTTCGGAGGGTCGTTGATGTCCTCGACTTGCACCACCGTGACATCCAGTCCCTCGGCTTTAGCCCATGCCTCCACCATGGCTTGGCGTTCATCAGCCGTCCACGGGTTGTTGGCTTCCCAGCCCGCTTGCGCCGAACCGATGGCGACCACGATTTCGCCGCCGTCTGCATGCTCAACAGCCGCTTTGACCAAACCGGCATGGCCCAAGTGGAAGGGTTGGAACCGTCCCAAAACGATGCATCGGTTCATGGCTCAGCCTCAACGAAAGTAAGATTCAACATCGACCTCTTTGAGTTCAACCCCGAAGTCTCGGAAACAGGCCAGCATGCGCTTGCAGCCTTCGACCATCTCTTCGACAGGCGTTTCACCCATGGAGCCCACACGGAACATCTTCCCCTTGAGGTGGTCTTGTCCACCGATCACTTGGGTGTCATATTTCTCCTTCAGCGCCGTTCGCCATGCATCATCAACGCCCTCCGGATAGAGGATGGCCGTAACCGAATTGCTTCGCTGTCCGTCATCAGCCAGCAGGGCAAAGCCGAGGTCGGTGAAAAGAGCACGTACTCCCGTAGCCATCTTTTCGCACCGTGCCCAGCGACCTTCGTTGGTCTCTTCTTTGAGGTAGGCCAGCGCTTCGCCCCAGCCCATGGCCAGGTTGATGGCGGGTGTCCATGGTGTCTGGTCATCGTCGCCTTTCTTGAGCGCCGAAATCATGTCCAGGTAGTAGCGAGGGTTGGCGTCTCCCTGCTGATGAATGGCTTTGATACGCTCCACGCCGTTTTCGTTGATGGCGATGGCGGCGATGCCTGAGGGGCCTGCCGTGCACTTTTGGGCGCCCATGACCACTGCTTCCGCTTTCCACTTGGCCGGGTGAACGGGCATGCCGCCCACCGAGGTGATGCCGTCAAGAATGAAGGACACGTTGTGGCGCTCGCACATTTCTGCGATAGCCTCTGCGTCTTGGGTGATGCCGCTGCTGGTTTCGTTATGACAAATCAGGAGGGCCTCGTAGCAGCCTCGCTCAAGTTGCTGTTCGAGTTCATAGAGGTCAAACGAGCGCCCCCATTCGTATTGCAGTTGCTTGACATTGCAGAACTGACGGCAGATGTCAGCAACCCGTTCTCCGAATTTTCCGTTGGTCGGAACGAGGACGAGGTCGTTGTTGCGAAACCGGTTGGCGATGACCATCTCCATAGCGGCTGTGCCGCTTCCAGAGACCACGACGACCTTGTAGCCGTCCTCGCCGGTCCATGATTCGGATTTCATCTCAGGCGCAGAAGGTGAGAGGTTGAACGCATAGCGCAATCCCGAATTCAATTTGGCCATCACTTGACGAAATTCCGCCCCACGGGCGGTCATGACCGGTGTGGCCATGGCTTGCAAACACGCCTCGCTCATGCGAACGGGGCCGGGGACGAGGAAACAATCGCCGCTGTGGGCCATGCTTTGTGGTGGTCCCGACGGTCTTTGAAGTGCATGCTTGAACGACCTCTCTCGCGCCCCGAACCAAGCGTTGGACTGATAGGGAAGGGCATGGACCCCGAACCATGCTCCGTGTGGGTTTGGCCATGCTTCAGGGTGCTCGCCACGAGCATGCTGAGGCCCTGCGTGGTGCGGCCAAAGAACTCCATCTTGAGATCGAGATCGTGGAGTGCCGCCGAGCGGACCATGTGGACGAATCGCTGGATGCGCTGGTGTTACCGGGTGGAGAATCCACCACCATGCGCATCGCCAGCCGCTACGAATCCCTCTTGGGCGCCCTGTTTGAATGGATGGATACTCATCCCGAGCGTCCGGTGTTGGGCACGTGTGCAGGCGCCATTTTGCTGGCTGCCCCCGAAGAGGGGCGTGCCCCTTACCTTGCCGCTGGCATTTCTCGCAATGCGTGGGGCCGCCAACGTGAATCCTTCGAGGCCGTGGTCGATGTCAGTCTTGATGTTCCTAAGGCGACCTATCAGGAAACCGAGCCCGCAGGGCGCGACCGATTTGCCCATCAGCCCTTGGAAGTTGCTTCCCAGGCAGCTTCTGCGCTGAAGGAAGGTTTCCCTGGCGTGTTCATCCGAGCCCCACGCTTTGACCAAGCCTCGGTGGAATGCACGCCTGTCGTTCACCTCGGAGAGGAAGTCGTGGGCGTGCTCGACGGCAAAAAACTCGGCGTGACCTTCCATCCTGAACTGACGCTTGACCGGCGGTTTCATCGTTGGTTGCTCCATGAAGCGAACATCACATCGGAGGGAGCATGATGCGAAGTTTGCCGATGGCCACCGAAGTCCTGCCGGCCGAGGAGGGTGAGGCTGAGGGGTGTGTCCAGTGTCAGCAGGGCAGCAAGTTGGTGCTCTTTGTCACCGGTAAGTGCCACTGGGGTTGTGATTACTGCCCGCTTTCGGAGAACCGTCGTGAGACGCCCGACATGTTTGCTAACGAACGCCGTTGCACATCGTGGGACGAGGTCATTGAGGAAGGGCACGCCATGAACGCCACGGGAACCGGCATCACCGGGGGCGACCCGATGTTGGACCTCGAGAAAACACTGGAGGCGGTGCGCCAGCTCAAGGCTGCGTTTGGGCCTGAGCACCACATTCACGCCTACACATCCATTCCCTTTGACCCGGACCGAGCCGCAGATTTTGGTGCTGCGGGACTGGACGAGATTCGCTTTCACCTCCTGGACGGTACGACCACGAAATACCGAGCCACCATGGAGGCTTGTGCCCAGCACGGCATAGAAGTCGGTGTTGAACTCCCGTGTGAGCCCGACAAAGAAGCCCAACTCTTTGCCTTGCTCGATGAGTTGGCCGGCGTTCCCGTCTCGTTCCTTAACCTCAACGAATTGGAAATCACGGTGGGCAATCAAGAGAACATGGACGTTCGTGGCTTCAACCTCAGCGGCGGCATCACGGCGGCCGCAGAGGGTTCGGCCGAACTCGCTATGCGTCTCAAAGAAGCGGCCGCTGACAAGCCCTATCATCTGAAATTCTGTACGGCGAAATACAAGGATGCAGGTCAACTTCGCAACCGATTCAAGCGCCGAGGCCAGGCTACGCTTCGTCCCTACGAGGTGCTCAGCGATGACGACACCGTGCTCTTTGGTGCGATTCCGACCTCGCTTGAAGACGCTCAGGACGACATGGCAGAACTCAGGGTTGAACTTGGCATGGCTGATGGCTGGCTTCGCTACGATGCTGCCCACCAGCGCATCGAACTCCCGCTCTCGTTGGCCGAGGATTTGGCCGAGGTTCTCGAGGTTCCTGTGCTCCTCGTCGAGGTCCATCCCACCCACGAACGGCTTGAGGTCGGCGTGGTGCATCTGAACGAGCACCGTTGAACACGGTATGGCTTATACCCGCGGGGC
>CALGEM010000301.1 GCA_937881505.1 uncultured euryarchaeote | reverse complement strand
CACCGCACAAGACCTGTTTGAGCAATCGCTTGAACGGGCCAAGGGGCTTGGAAGCCTCTCGGGTCAACTCGTCGCTCGCTGGGGTCTTGCTGATTTGGCTGAAATCCGAGAAGACTACCAAACCGCCATGCTGGTCCTTTCCGATGCCCTTCACGAATTCATCGCACTCGACATCCCTGCACCCGCCCAACTTCGCCAGCGCATTAGCGATTTAACCGAAATCAAAGGCCAGCCGCAGCCAGACAATAGCGAAGCCTAGTGTGCCACACTCATTATGAGCCATGGCGGTGTGGAGCAAACGGTGAGTGAGCATGGAGCATGATATCTTCTTCTCCATCTCTCAAACGCCCGACGAAGACGGGCATATTCCAACCGAAGCCACAATGCTGAGAAATTATTTCCAACAACTGGAATGTGCTGACCGCTTGGGATTCGGCGTCGGCTGGATTGCTCAAGCCCACCTTTCCACCGAGACCCAGAAATCCAACCAGCGCCCCGTGGTGCCGCACTGGAAGGGTGAAGTTGGCCTTTGCACCGATTTCCCACAACTTGCCTTGGAGTCCTTTCGGCGAACCAGCAACATCGAGATTGGCAGTGCTGTCGTATCTATTCTCGCTTCGGGTGGTCCCATCGCACAGGCTGAACGCATGGCGAATGTCTTGAGCTTGCACGGCCTTGACGAAAACGAACAACGATGCCTCCACGTCGGGTTTTCCGCCGGTCGCTTCGAATTCATGGCGCGCCCGTACGGCGTCGTGCCCCGAAACGCCATCGAGGAAGCGGCGTGGCCCGCTTTGCGAGGTCAAATCTTCATGGAAGCCGCTGAAATTTTCCTCCGCTTGTTGCGAGGCGACGTCATTAATTCCACCATGATTCGCCCCACCGTCCTCACACGAGCCAACTTCAGAAGCGACGAAGACTGGGAGGCCGTCCAGGACGCTGCGGTTGAATTTGAGGCGCTTGACCAGCGACCGGAGGAGGTTAAGATTCCGTCAAGGTACGTCTTTGAAGACCTCAAAATCATCCCTTCGGACTTCCGTCGCTCCCTGTTGAAACTGGTCGCTGGCACGCACGACCCTCGTGCACAGACCTTCGTCAACACCATCCTACCTGTCAAGGTGTTCAACCTCTCCATCACCTCGCCCGAGGTGATTGATGCCACCCACGAGCGCATGCGAGAGGTCTACCACGCCGACGGCGGGGCGTGGAAAAGAAGCGATATGCCTCGAACCAGTTTTGTCTTCTTGAACGCAGAGGATGGCCTTTCGCCCGAGGAGCAAAGCGCTGCTGCACACGTCGAAGCAGACCGGGCACTGAGCGCCTATTGGAACGCCTTGGAAGGCACCATCGACCCTGACAAAGTCTCGAAAGCTGCCAACAATGCGCTGATTGGAAACGTTGAGGAGGTGGCCAAACAGATGGCGGATCGATTCCATCCCGAAGACCGCATCATGGCGTGGTTTGATTTCTTCAACCACGACAGTGCCCGAGTCTGTCGAAACATGACGGCGTACATGGAACAGGTCGTGCCTCGTGTAGAAGCCATGTTGAAGGAGGCATGAAAATGGGCATCAATCACGATACCTTCTCTGCGGTCCAGCCGGGCAAACCGGGTTCAGCGATGTACCCAAACTCCCCACTCGGTGAAAAGGTGGAAGGAATCCCAACAGGACGGGACGTGGATTGGGAACCACTGGTGGATTACCGCCGTAACGGCGTGTCCGAAACAACGATTCACGGCGCTGTGGCGTGGGCTCACGGAGACGAAGTCATCCATTCCTTCGGAGGAAACGTCCTCTGCTACGGCCGCTCGATGATGAAACCCTTCATGCTCAAAGCCTTCACAAAAGAGTTGGAGGATTGTTCGTGGGAACAGAAAGCCATCGCCGTGGCCTCGCACAACGGAGACACCGAACACGTGGCGGCCGCCCAATCTCTGCTGAGCGAATCCGAGTGGCCATTGATGCTCACGCCGCTGGATGTTCCGTTGATTCAGTTCGGACGTCAGGTCCGACGACCGCGGCGTTGGTTCCACACCTGCTCGGGTGAACACGCTGCGATTTTGCGAGGCTGCCGGATGAAAGGATGGAACCGTGCGGGCTATACCCTGCCAACCCACGAAGTCTTCCACGCCTACATGGAACAGTTGCGAACCTACCTTGGTCCGGATTGGAATCCGCTCCGCATCGCCAAGGACGGGTGCGGCTTGCCCACGGTCTCAAACACCGTTTCTGAGTTGGCTCAAATCTATGCTGGTTTGGTCCGCGACAAGGACGACGACTGGATTTGGGAGGCCATGGTCCGCCATCCCGACCTCGTGGGTGGCTTCAATCGTCTCGATTCCACCGTGCTCAAAGCCGGCGAGGGGCGCGTCATCGCCAAAGAAGGCGCTGATGGATTGCTCGGCATGGCCATTGAGCATCCCGACTACCCGAAGGGACTTGGCATCGTGGTGAAAATCGCCCACGGATGGAATTCACAAGCAACCTGGTATGTAACTCGGGCCCTGCTGGGTGTCCTCGGCATCAATTTGCGAAACCCCTACCCTCTTCACCGTCAGAAGGCCTTCATTGTTCCCGGCATCGTACCAGAACGCTACCTTGACGTCCTTGAAACGGTTCCAACATGGGACGAATGGGACCCCGACCAAGACCGATGGCACTTCGACCACGAGGTGAGTTGATGGAGCCGATTTTGAATTACATCAACGGCGAATTTCTTCCCTCAACATCGGGACGAACGATGGAAACGGTCAACCCTGCCAACGGTCAACCCATCACCACGCTCCCACGTTCTTCCGCCGATGATGTGGAATTGGCCACGGCAGCCGCCCTTGAGGCAACACCATCGTGGTCGGCCACCACCATGGAAGAACGCATAACGTGGCTTCACCGAATCGCTGATGCCTTGGAAGAAGAGGCCGAAACGATCGCTCAGCTTGAGAGCACGGACACGGGAAAACCCATTTCCCTTGCACGAAGGGTGGACGCCGCCCGATCTGTATCCAATTTCCGATTTTTCGCAGATTTTGGGAAGGACCACACCGAGCCAACCTTTGTTGACCACGGTGCTGTCAACCATGTGCACCGCTCCCCAATTGGATGCGTGGGCCTCATCACGCCTTGGAACCTTCCGCTCTACCTGCTTACCTGGAAGGTCGCACCCGCCTTGCTGATGGGCAACACCATCGTGGCCAAACCTTCGGAATTGACCCCAATGACGGCCAATCACCTCGCAAAAATCCTAACCAAAGTCAACTTCCCGAAAGGTGTGTTCAACCTTGTCCACGGCTTGGGTCCTGAAGTTGGCCAGGCCATTGTCGAGCATCCAGAAATTCGTGGTATTTCGTTCACTGGCGGGACGGCAACCGGGAAAATCGTCGCCGCTACCGCCGCCCCGATGTTCAAGAAACTCTCCTTGGAATTGGGAGGCAAAAACGCCACCATCGTCCTTGACGATGCACCGCTTGAAGACGTGATGGACGGTATCGTTCGAGCGTCGTTTACCAATTCCGGTCAAGTCTGTTTATGCGGTTCACGTGTGCTGATTGACGCATCCATATACGACCGATTCAAAGCCATGTTTATTGAAGCGGTCAACACCATCCGTGTGGGCGACCCTGCCTTAGAATCAACCGTCATGGGCACCGTGATCTCCAAAGACCACCAAACCAAAGTTGAGTCCTACATTGAGCTGGGACGACAAGAAGGGGGTGTGGTGCTCACGGGTGGAACAGCGGCCGAAGCACCGGTGGACAACGTGCCATCCGAGGGTGCGTTTTTGCGACCAACGGTCATCGAAGGGCTCAGTTACGCCGCTCGTACCGCAACCGAGGAAATCTTTGGCCCTGTCGTCACCCTTCATCCCTTCAACTCCGAGCAGGAGGCCGTTGACATGGCCAACGCCACCGAATACGGCTTGGCGGGCTCGGTGTGGACTGCTGACGTCGAACGTGGACACGCCTTCGCTCAACGCATGGACACCGGTATTGTTTGGGTCAACACCTGGTTGAACCGAGACCTAAGGACACCCTTTGGCGGTGTCAAACAATCGGGGGTAGGACGAGAAGGCGG
>CALGEM010000300.1 GCA_937881505.1 uncultured euryarchaeote | reverse complement strand
GAACTGCGTGCCGTCAACATGTACGCTCATTATGCCGCCAATATTCAGGGGATTCATCGCCTGCAACTCGACCCGATGTTCAATGGAGAAGCCACAGAATCACTCGCTCACGCCGATGTTGTTCGCCGAGCCATCGTCAAGTTAGGTGGCGTTCCTGTGACGGAGCGCAATCCCCACCCCATCGTTCACACCACCGAGTACAAAGCGATGCTTGAACGCTCATTGGAGACCGAAACGAAGGCTGCCGAAGTGTATGCGAACATCATTCAACTCGTGGAAAAAGCAGGTGACCAAGAGATGTACGACGCCATCGAGCAAATCTATCTTGCAGAGCTTCGCAGTCTAGAGGACCTACGTCTCATTCTGGCTTGACTGGTGAGGAATCAACCGTCGTTCGCGACGGGTGTTGACCGGTTGCTTACTCGCTTTCCTCACTCACGGTGCTGTCTCGGCCAAGGAAGGTGCTGAGCGGGGTTGGCCCATCTCTTGGCTGAACATTCTTCCGCCCGTATGCATACCATGCAATGAGGCCGAGAACGATCGCTCCTGCACCACCGAAGAGGGCCTTCTTGCCCATCAAGACGAGCATGAACATCCCGGCGATGGTGCCGTAAATCTGGGGTAGCGGGTACAATGGTGAACGGTATGGTGGATTCCACTCGTGTTTTGGACCGGCTCGGCGCAATACGACCACCGTGAGGTTGAGGACGATGAAGACCATGAGGATGAATCCAGAGGCGAGTTCTGCAATGACGTGAACGTCAAAGGAATAGATTGAGACAGCCATGAGCAGCCCCGTGAGTAAAATGGGCCAGTGCGGCGTCTTGTAGCGCTCGTTGAGTTCTCCAAGTGAAGCGGGAAGAACACCGTCTTTGGCCATGGCATAAATGAAGCGCGATGAGGAGAGAACACCAGCAAGTGCCATGGATGCCATGGCGATGATGGCCACCAAGGAGGCGATCAACACAACGGCTGTTCCAGCAACCGATTGGGCGAAGACCGTAATTGGGTTCTCAACGGCGTGGCCGTCAACCATGTGCCATCCCGGGTCCATCGTAGCGACCATGATGTAGGCGACGGTGGCGTAGAGCAAGGTGGCGATGACCAAGGATTGAATCATGCCTCGAGGGAGGTTCGTTTCAGGGTCCATCACCTCGCCACCGATGGCTCCGACCTTGATGGCTCCCGAGTATGCTACGAACACGAGTGCTGCTGCGGTTCCCATTTGGATGCTCACTGGATTGAAGTCCTCAACGGGCCGGCCGAAATCCATGTCGCCCGAGGCCAAGGCCATGATGCACAGCACGACGACCATGGCCATCGCACCCGTGACGATGGGAATCTGAACTTTCTTGATGGCCTTGACGCCTGTCAAGTTTACGAGGAGAATAAAGGCGAGCAAGACCATGGCGATGGCGTTTGAATTGATGTTTTCGATGCCGTAGTGGTCGGTGATGACCTTCATGTAGGCGGCAAAACCAACCAAGGCGAACGCAGATTTCAGCATGAAGGATGCAAAGAGGCCAAGGCCACTGATGGTCCCGACGAGGTGGCCATAGGTGCGTTCGGCGTAAACATAGAATCCGCCGGACTGAGGCATGGCACTGGCCAATTCAGCCTTTGAGAACGCGCTGGCGATGACCACGCTGCCGGCAAGGAGGAAGGCAAACCACATTCCAGGGCCCACCACTTCCTGTGCAAATGCAGGGAGGAGGAAAATCCCTGAACCCAACATGGAGGACAGCGAAAGAATCACCAACGTCTTGAGTCCGATGGAGCGGGCCAGTTCAACTGTTTTTTCAACAACCATAGTAATTCCCCGATTTCCGGTAGCCGATTGGCTTACATCCCCTTCTAACAGAAGGCTGTCCTTGAACTCTTGTCCGTTTACGGTTCTGTCTCGCCGAATTCCGGAATTATTCCGGCATGTGGACGATGACCTTCATCTCGACAGCAATGGGGGTTGGTAGAGCGTCAATAGCGAGGGTTGTTCGAGTGGGTCCGACCTTTCCAAGCGTTTCAGCCCACACCTCATTGTAGCCAGCAAAGTCTCGCTTCATGTCCACGAGGAAGGTGGTGACATCAACCACTTGGTCCATGGTAGCGCCTGCTTCTTCGACAATTCTCTTGACGTTGTTGACAACCGCATGTGTTTGGGCTTTGATGTCATACTCGAGCGGCTCCCCGTTTTCATCGTGGATGGGCCCTCCGGGAATGGCGTTGGTACCAGGCTGACGAGGCCCCACCCCGGAGAGGAAGAGCATGTCGCCAACCTTACGGGCGTGAGGATAGGCGCCTACAGGTTTTGGCGCAGCATCGGTGTTCACCGAACCTTTTGCCTCCGTCGGGTCCCAAAGCGCTGGGCCGCTGTCGCTTGCCGTTGATTCATCTGTTGAATCGGCGCCAGCGTTGGTGTTTTGGATTGCGTCTTTCTCGCTCTCCTCTGCACCTTCCAACACACCGCGTTCACCGTGGAAGTATTCCACGTCGTCCTCGTCGTATTCTTTGTCGCCCACGCCGGTCGATGTTGGGTCGATGTGAACCACGGCACCACCGGCGCCGTGAATCGCTTCGTAAGCGAGGATGCGTCCGGTCAAATCGTTTCGATTCCCGTTCATGGCGGAAAGCCACCACATCGGTTTGAACGCCACCACCTTTTGCACTCGGATTTGTCGGTGAATGGTTCGTGAGAGTTGACCCACATCCTCAAGGCGACCTTGTTCAAGGAATTCTAGAATCTTCCTGTTCCACTCATCGTCCTTGAGCGAGTGGATCTTATCCTCCTCAGGCTGGATAAAGTCAGTGAACATTCGGTTGGACAGCGACATGGCGGTGATGGCCACAGCACGACGACCTTGGGCCTTGATGACGTCCAAGCAAGAT
Organism: uncultured euryarchaeote; assembly: GCA_937881505.1. Lineage (GTDB taxonomy): Archaea > Thermoplasmatota > Poseidoniia > Poseidoniales > Poseidoniaceae > Poseidonia. Next base: position 3,242 of record CALGEM010000300.1, on the reverse strand, counting down.
TTGGCCAGCACCGTGGTCTCGCTTCGGTTGGCGTACATGTTTGACGAGACGATGACGGCGGGAATGCTGTTGTCTGGGTTGAGCAGGGTCAAGGCCACGACCGAACCGACGTCGATAGGGAATCCTTTGTAGTTCACACATCGGCTCTGCAGGCCTCGTTGTTTGTTGGCTTCGTTCCAGGCATGGGCGAAGTCTGCATCGATGTTGAAGGAGTAAGGGATGGACCCGAGGTCGTGAAAATCGTGGTCGACCATGACCCACTCTGGGTTCGGGTCGGCCTGAATCTGATGGCCAATAATGGAGGGCCATGTGGTGGAATAGATGATGAGCAAATCTGCGTCAAGGTCACGGATGGTTTGAGCGGCCTCGTCAAAAGCATCACGCAATCGGCGCCACCCCGCGTTTTGGTCAGGTGCCAACACCGTGTGGGGATGAACGGGGACGACATAGGACGCCACGATTTCGCCTTGGCTCATTCGTCGTTCACCTCGTGTGCATAACACGGCCATTCAACCACAGCGTTACCGGTTCCAATGATGGTCCCGTAGCCGTGGAGGATGGCGGGGTAATCGGGCACGTCAAGGGTGGACAGCAACCAAGAGAGCCCGCCCCCGTCGCTCTCGGCGATGGCTTGCTCGGTGAATTCCGGCATCTCATCGAGGATGCGTTGAGCTTGACCGCTTCGCATGTAATCGATCATTCGCATGTCCCACAGGTGCATGGCGTGGCTGGTGATGTGCTCTTTGCTCATGTCTTCGGGTACTTCGGATTCGGTGGTGAAGTGCCGGTGTGAGAGTGAATTGCTGGCGAGGACCACGACTCTTTTTCCGCTGGCCTCAATGGCTTTTCGAGTGACTTTGCCCAGTTCGATCATGATTTCCTGCATCACTTCAACCGAATAGTACGCCGTTGAACGGTTGCTTGAGATGACCACGAGCGGCTTGTCCCAGTCGGGGTTGAACAAGTGGCCGGTGGTGATGGTACCGTAATCCACTCTGAAGTCTGGATTTTCCATCATCTTCACCGGAAGGCCCGCTTTGGCTGCCTCGTCGTGAATCGCTTGCGCCAATTCAACATCAACGTTCATGTCGTAGTGGTAGCGGAAGAGGTTGGGGAAGATGGGGTCAACCGATAGGCCCTCAAAATGCGGCAGGCCCAGGAAATGGGTGCCAACATAGGTTTGCCAGTGTGGGGAAAGAAGGACGATGGCGTCGTAATCGTGCTCGGAAAGCGAGGCTCGGAGACGTTCGTACCCCCAACGAAGTTGTTCCCAGCCGCCTTCGGCAACGGGTTCGTTTTGAGGTGGGTTTTCTGCGTAAACAAGATGCGGCGGATGCGGAGCAATGCATCCGGCTACAATCTGGCCCTTGCCCATGTTCAACGCATTGCGCCGAGGTTTAATTCATCATCGGCATCAACGGTTGTGTTTCAAACACGAAGCCATAAACAACCCGTCGCTGTGGAAGGGCCATGGGAGAACCAACTCTGGAGGATACGGCTCCGGAGGAATTGGCTCAGACGAGCGTTCAGGTGCAACAACCGATGTCGGCCACCTGGGCAGAAACGTGGGTGAACGTGGTCTTTCCCACGCTGTTCGGGATGGTAGCAGGTGCGTTTTGGCAAGCCTCCATCTCACCTCAATTGACCTACGGTCTGCCCAATCCCCCCCAAGGTGGTTTGCTCATCATGATGCTCTTCTCCCCCCTGCTCCACCGTTGGCTTACGCCTCATCCTCAATCGATGTGGCTCGATTACCTCGGTGGTATCGCTGCCCTCGGTCTCCCGCTGTTGTTTGTTTGGTCCACCGGGATGGGTGGTTTCGTGTGTGGCGGGTACCTCACGGTCGTGCTTTGGATTTGGGTCAGCACTTCGTGGTGGCGATTTCATCTTCCACCGTTCCGATTGGCCATTTGGCACACCATGGGCGTCAACATCGGTGCCTTGGGCGGCTCCTTGCTCTACCACAGTTTGATGATGTGATCACGAGGTGTAGGATTCCTCATCGTTGGGGAAATCCCCCGAACGCACATCAGCGCAATAGCCCTTGATGGCCCCGTCGATTTCTTCGGCGAGGTTCAGGTATCGGCGAAGGAAGCGTGGTGAGAAATCCATGGTTATGCCCAAGAGGTCGTGAAGAACGAGCACTTGACCGTCCACATCAGGGCCAGCACCGATGCCGATGGTGGGGATACTCAGGGCCGCCGAAACACGCTTGGCGAGGTCGCGAGGAATTTTTTCAAGCACGATGGCGAAGCAGCCAGCGGCTTCGAGCACTTTGGCGTCGGCGATCAACTTCTCAGCTTCTTCCTCTTCCTTGGCTCGAACGGAGTAGGTTCCGAACTTGTAGATGGACTGAGGCGTCAAGCCCAAATGTCCCATCACGGGAATACCAGCGGTCAGGATACGTTCCACCGACTCCACGATTTCAGCTCCACCTTCCAATTTCACGGCATGTCCACTTGACTCCTTCATGATGCGAATGGCGGAATCAAGGGCTTGGCGAGAGTTGCCTTGGTAGGTGCCAAACGGCATGTCAACCACCAAAAGGGCGCGATCGACGGCTCGCTCAACACATTGGGCATGGTAGATCATATGATCGAGGGTCATTGGCACTGTGGTGGCCTGACCTGCCATGACATTGGATGCTGAATCTCCGACGAGAATGACATCAACACCTGCTTGGTCGACGAGGCGAGCAAGCGAGTAGTCATAGGCGGTGAGCATGGTGATTTTCTCACCTGCACGCTTCATTTCTTGGAGCGTGTGGGTGGTCACCTTCCGTGCTTCGCTGTAGACGGACATGGACCTGCCACCGCCCGCCGTGTTTTCAATTCGTCGCCTTCGTTCATTCTGCCTCGTCAACGAAGCCGAAAACATGGGTCTGAAGTTCATGCAAAGCCTCTGCAGCACTGGAGCAGGCGAGCAGTTGTTGGCGTGCTTCAAGGTCGTTGAGGCACAAGGCTGCAATGTTGTAAATCGATTCTTTACGCTCGTTGATTTGCTCTTCACAAATGGATTCAACCCACCCGTCCAAGACGGTGGCATCGACGTTCATGCCTCGGCCGGCACGGTGAACGATGTTGCTGGTTAAGGTGCGAAGGTAGGCTTGGTCCTCCTCGCCCAGTTCACCGACCTCCTCCAAATACGCCACTCTAGCCGAGATGTACAACTTGCTGTGGGTAGCGTCTTCAGGAAGGTGTTGCAGCAGCGTATCCACATCGGGCGCCAAACCTTCCTCCACA